>JBJFAQ010000266.1:0-10287 GCA_051887995.1 Eubacteriales bacterium | reverse complement strand
CCTCAATAGGATAAACTGTCTGAGAGGACGTTGCCTCCGGCTCCTCAGCTTCAATCTTGATGGAATAAGACGAATCTGCGGGCTTCAGGCCTCTCTTTTCGTATTCCGCGCGGACCTCTTCATAAGAAACGTGGTCCACGTGAGGAACAAGATATATGTGTGAGATCGCCATCGGCTCGCTGACAGACTCGAAAGAAATCTCGTTTTCGCCGGCTTCAAATACAAACTCAAAGCTCTCGGAATAGAATCCGTCAAGATCCTTGAACTCATATATACGCCATTCCGGCGCTTGGCTCATAGAAGGTCTCAGCTCGTTGCGGTCGATATCGAGCTTGAACTTACGTCCCGTCTCCTCGTCAACTTCTTCGTATTCATTGAGCCATACCTTTGACATTGTAATATAGCGTGCTTCGGCGAACGGAACCTTTCCGTTGATTCTGAAAATACGCTGAATGGAAACGGATTTTGCGGCAACCGGATAGTATTCAAGCTTGATACTGTACTTTGCGGTCGTAGGAATATTCACCTTCCATGTGACCGTTCCGTCCGAGGGAATGTACAGTGCCTCAACAGCATCTCCGTTCTTTTCCGCATATTCGGAGGTGACATATACATCGGCGTCTGTTTTGTCGGTGTCATAATTTTTCGCCTCTATCATAATTTCTTCGGAGGCACGCGGAACGCCGGCGTATTTTTTTGAATATTCGTCATAGGAAATCGCGTTGAGCAGTTCCCTTACGTCCTCAATAGACTTGTCGCTGACAGAGGACGAGCCTTTTCCGGTGTCTTTTGAGCCGGAATCGTTTTTCTCAGGCTCCGCCGCGGTCGCCTCGAGAGAAATCACCGCATCCCCGCCTGCTTCTTCCGTGTCGACAGCAGCCGAAACTACGGATGCCAAGCTGCCGATAACGGTAATCAAAGCGAGAAACAATGCCGTTGATCTCTGAAACTTGTTTTTTTTCATTTGCATATCTCCTCCTGCAAAATTGCGGCCCACCCTGTGTCACATTCCAAATACCGACCGATGGCACGCACGGAAGCCGCCGCCGTTTTTTATATAATAATATGTAAAAAAACGACATGGCAGACACCGTGCCTGCAAGTCTGAGCAGGTCACGCAAAGGAAGGTGACCGGAAAAGACCGTGACCGGATACGCCGTGACGGGCAGACGAATCTTGTGTTTTCAAAGGCTTAAATCCGACTTTTTTCGCTTTTTCACACAAGCATCACATTCTACCCTATATTTTTATGTTGTAATAATACCACAAACATCACAAAATTGTCAAGTGCGGTATTTATATGAAAAAAGTGCTCAGGCAGGCAAAAAAGAGCCGCTTCCGAGCATATCAAAGAGGCCGAAAAATTTGTTTTTCGGCAAAAAAACATTTTGCAAAAACGGTTTTTTTGCATAGTAATTTAAAATTACCTACATTTTCACCAAAATACAAAAGCAGAGGGGATTTTTGTGCAAAATTTACGGTGATTTCAGAGCATTTTTTCCCCAAAGAGACATTTGGTAATTATTTTTTACCCGATTGTCCCATTACTCGGCACAGCAGCCTACGCAATAATTCGTTAATTTTTTGTGCATTAAGCACAATTTTAAGTCAAAAATTTCTACATATGCGCAAAATAGACAAAAATGCCACAAATGTCGCCTCCTAGGCGTTTTCGGTTCGAAAATCGGCAATTTATTACACAATTTTACAATTTTGTATAAATTATCCACGGGCTCGTTTTTGCATACATTTTACATACGAAAAACAAGTTTTATTTTAAAATTTATTGACTTTACAGCATTTTCCTATTATAATAGAGTTTGGTCTGCTCAGAATTGCGGACGGCATTTATTTTTTATCGAGAGGTATTATTATGTATCGCATTGGTATTGACCTTGGCGGCACAAACATAGCCGCCGGGATTGTTGATTCGGAGTTCAGAATAATCGCAAAAGACAGCACTCCCACGGTGGTTTCAGAGGGTGCCGAGCGTGTTGCGGAGGACATCGCCGCGCTTTGCAAAAAAATCACCGCCGCAAACGGCGTTTCCATGTCCGACATCGAATCCATCGGAATTGCCACTCCGGGCATTGCAAACAGTGCAGACGGCGTGGTTGAATATGCAAACAACCTCCCTTTCAGAAAATTTCCCATCGCGTCTCTCATAAAAGAGGCGACAGGAGTTTCAAGCGTACATATTGAAAATGACGCGAACGCCGCCGCATGGGGCGAGGCAATCGTAGGCGCGGCGAAAGGAACGTCA
The DNA here is from genome assembly GCA_051887995.1 of Eubacteriales bacterium. Classification (GTDB taxonomy): domain Bacteria; phylum Bacillota; class Clostridia; order Oscillospirales; family CAG-272; genus SIG710. The sequence continues at coordinate 8,024 of JBJFAQ010000266.1, read as the reverse complement.
AATTCCGTCATGATAACGCTCGGAACGGGTGTCGGCGGCGGAATCATCATCGACCACAAGGTATATTCCGGCTTCAACTTTGCAGGCGCAGAGCTTGGTCACATCGTCATCGAGCATGACGGTCGTCCCTGCTCCTGCGGACGTCACGGCTGCTGGGAAGCATACAGCTCAGCTACGGGTCTTATCCGCATGACAAAAGAAAAAATCGAATACTGCAAGGAAAACGGAATCCCGACGGCAATGTCGGCAATGGTTGAAAAGAGCGGCAAGGTGTCCGGCAGAACTGCGTTTGACGCAATGCGCGCCGGAGACAAGGCGGCAAAGGAAGTCGTGGATATGTATATCGCATATCTTGCCTGCGGTCTTGCAAACATCGTAAACATATTCCAGCCGGAGGTAGTTTCGATAGGCGGCGGAATCTCAAACGAGGGGCAAAGCCTTATTGATATGCTGCTTCCGCTTGTCAAAGCCGAAACATATGGCGGCGGAATCGTCAAAGAGACCGAGCTTCGCATAGCAAAGCTCGGAAACGACGCCGGAATTGTCGGCGCTGCAACGCTCGGCATGTAAAAAACCGAAAACATACGAAAAGGACTGTATCGGAGCTACGATACAGTCCTTTTGTTACTTACTTACTCTTTGAAAGGCAATACGGTGCAAAATACACAGCTGCTTTTTTGCAGAAAAAAGCGCAAAGAAAAGCCTCGCAAAAAGAAAGTGACGAAAGAGGGCTTCGCGCCCCGGACGGCGCCGCCTTTTAAAAAAGGCGGGCGAAAATTTTTTGACGTTGTATATGTTTTGTAAAACAGTTTTTTATTCGTTTCCGAAGAGCTTTTTATAGATATTTATGCAGTCGTATATCGGGTCGTACGTCGCGGGGGCGTGCGCCGTGACAAGGACATACTCTTTTCCGTCCGAGGTCTTCGCCATGCTGGCAAGGCAGTGAAGCCCCTCGTTTGTATATCCGGTCTTGCCCGCTATCACCTCAGCCACGCCTGATTCATCTCCGCGCATACGGCTGAACATCGTGCTTGTAAGCAAAATTCCCTCCGGGTGCTCCGGAGTGGGCGCGGTCGTATACTGATATGTGGAAAGGATTTTTTTGCATTCTTCAATGCCGAGCGCGTACTCAAGTATCAGAGCTATTTCGTGCGGCGTGCTGTAATGGTCCTTGTCATGAAGCCCGCTCGCATTGCTGAAATGCGTGTTGGAAAGCCCCATCTGGAGCGCCTTGCGGTTCATAAGTTCAACAAATTTTTCCGCCGTGCCCGAAGTATATATGGCAAGAGCCTCCGTCGCGTCCGCACCGGACGGAAGAATCGCTCCGTATAACAGATCGCGCACGCTCACCCGCTCTCCGGCGGCAAATCCGGCGACCGACGCCCCCTCACTGTACGCGGCGTCGGTAATTTCCGCCGTCATCGTGAATAAATCGTCAAAATTCTTACAATTTTCATAGGCAACAATAAGCGTCATAATTTTCGTCATAGACGCCGGATATATCTGTATATCGGGATTCTTCTCCGCAACTATTGTATTTGTCGAGAGGTCTATCATAATCGCGCAGTCCGAAGCAATCTCGCTTCCGAGCGTCACGGTCTTGCTTGTTCTTACGGCATATGCAGGCGAGTGAGTGCCGCCCGCTGTGCCATTGTTTTCGATGCCTGAAATTCCGTTATTTTCCTGTATATCGGAGACGTTTTCGACTGTATCCGCCTCTCCGCCTGCTGCAGCTGCACGGCGGTCTTTTGCCTTCACGGCCGTGAAGATGATGCCGACAAGCACCATGATGGCAAGAAGCACGGAGAAAAACGGGATATACCGTCTGTCAGGCTTTCTTGTCTGCGGAGACTGTCCCGGTGTGCGGGGCTGAGAAGGACGGCTTCCGTTACGTGCGTTATATGTATTTTGCATATCGCGCCCCGGGTACTGAGCCTGACGCTGAGAGGCAGGTCTGTACTGTCCCGACTGTACGGAACGCCCGGTCTGCCCTGTACGCACCGGCTGATATCCCGCGGGACGGTATCCCGTATCCGTGCGCCCGGACTGCTGAGCGCCGCCGTACGCTCCGGGAGCATAGCGGCCGTTTCCGTCAGGCGTGCCCTGCGTGCTGCCGCGGCCTCCGCCTAAATTATCTCTGCTGTATGTATAGTCACGGGAATTTACGTTTCCCTGCTGCCATGATGTGTTTCTGTTATCGTTCATTTTTTACAGCCGTTTCCTTCCCCCGCAAAATGTGCGGAACAAATGCTCCCTTTTTCCGTTTATATATCTTTGCTATAAGTATACCATACTTCAGCCGAAAAATATATCAAAATTTAGTGAACATTTCAAAAAAAATATACACGCTTTTAAGGTTGATTTTTATATAATAATGTGGTAAAATAAGAATAAATATCGAACCGTAGCTTTCAGTACATATACCGAAAGGAATTTACATATGGATGTCTTTGACAAGATAACTGTAATCATACCGTCGCTCAACCCCGATGAAAAGCTGCTTCAGGTTGTTTCGGGACTTGAAGAAACCGGCTTTAACGACATTATAATCGTAAATGACGGAAGCAGTCCGGACAAGCTCGGGAACTTTCCCTCTCCGTCGGAGCATCCCTCCTGTACGATTCTGACGCACGATGTAAACCGAGGAAAAGGCGCGGCTCTCAAAACCGCCTTTGCGTACTTCCTTGAAAACAGACAGGAAAGGCTCGGTGTCGTCACAGTTGACGGCGACAACCAGCACAAGGCGCCTGACATAAAGAAATGCTCCGAAAAAATGCTTGAAAGCGGAGATATTGTGCTCGGTGTCCGCGATTTTTCTCTTCCTTGCGTGCCGCGCCGCTCCCGAATGGGCAACCGAATCACATCTTTTGCCTTCAGAATCGGCTGCGGGCTTAAAATTTCCGACACGCAGACAGGTCTTCGTGCATTTCCGCGCAATTCGCTCAAAGCAATGCTCGAAATTTCGGGAAACCGCTTTGAATATGAGACAAATATGCTTCTCAACATGAAAAACTACGATCTTTCGATACGAGAAGTGCCGATAGAAACCGTATACATTGAAGAAAATCAGACCTCGCATTTCAGACCCGTGCGTGATTCAATCAGAATCTACTCACTGATTCTTAAATTTGTCGCAAGCTCGATTTTCTGCACCGCGGTGGACCAAATTGTCTTTTACCTCGCGCTTAAACTGTTCGGGCAGAAAATGGGCGTTGCCGGAAATTACCTCTGCGTTTTTATCGCAAGAGTAATTTCCTCCATTATCAATTTCACAATAAACAAGAATACCGTTTTCCGTAAATCCGGTGAGACGCTTCCGACTCTGCTTCGCTACTATGCGATATCCATCACGCAGATGCTTTTGTCCGCCACCTCGGTTTCCCTGCTCTCTCACCTTTTCGGAAATACCATGCCGAGCTTTAAAACGCTCCTCAAGATAATAATTGACACATTTCTTTTCTTCTGCAGTTTCAGATTCCAGCAAAACTGGGTATTTGCCGCACACAAACGTCAAAATAAGGAGGTAAACGATGAACAATAACGAAAAAACCACTGACGGCTTTGACTCGGGAGATTATGCCGCCAAACGCTCAACCTCCACCGGAAGTCTTGCCGAGGAATCTCTTGAACGCACCGCCGGAAGCTATATTGCAAAGCGCGCATCAAGCCAAGGCAATCTCGCCCCCATAAAAAAAACGCAAGGTAGCAGTCAGGGCACAGAGAAAAAAACCGTCGCCTTCTCAAGGAGCGACTATCTTGACTACGCAGGCTACAAGAGAAGAAAACCGAAAAGCGAGAAAAAATTTAATACAAAGACAGTTGTACGGCGCTTCTTTATTGTGCTTGCCTCCGTTCTCCTTTTTGCGATAATTGCGGTATACGCGCTCTGCTTTACGCTTGCAAAAGGACCGAGCGAGACCGTCCGCAACCTACTCGTACTTTCCGCAAAGCAGGCAAGCGCGACAAAATGGGTTCCCTCGCTGTTCCTTGACGGCGACACGATAGCCGAAATACTCGCAGACAGCGAAAAAGTAAACACCGACGTTATTTCGATTGACGAATATATGTCGTCGGACAGCGATACCGAAAGCGCCGACGAATGGGCGGACGCCAAGGACGGCATGATCTTCAAAAAATTCAAAGGCTCGACATATACCGCCTACATACTCATTGTAAAAGACCCCTCCCGCGTTTTTACCGGCGTATCGTCAGACAATTTTTCCTCCAGCACCGCCGGCTCGACAATTTTTGACGCGGCAGAGCGCAATTCGGCCGTTGCTGCGATAAATGCCGGAGAATTTGCCGACCCCGGAGGAGTCGGAACGGGCGCACGCCCGATAGGACTTACATATTCAAGAGGAGAATGTGTCTGGAACGACGGACTCAAGCGCACATTTATCGGTTTTGACCAAAACGACAGGCTTGTCGTCAGAGAATCAATGACAAAAGCCGAAGCCGATGAACTCGGCATACGGGACGCAGTCTCTTTCCAGACCGGAAACGTGCTTATTTCCTCAGACGGCGACAATGTAACCGTATATTATGCCGACGGAAACACCGGAACCGCACAGCGCACCGCCATAGGGCAACGCGCGGACGGTGCGGTGATACTGCTTGTTACCGACGGAAGAACGGCAAGCTCCCTCGGAGCCACTCACAATGACGTCATTGACATCATGAAAGAATACGGCGCGATAAATGCCGCCATGCTTGACGGCGGCTCTTCTGCAATGATGTACTATGAGAATTACTACGAAAAATACGACTCGATTTTCGACTACGATTCTCTCGACCAATATCAGAAAAAAGGACTTATAAACAAATACAAGGCTTTCACGACGCCGAGAAGAATGCCCACATTCTTTATGGTCTCGCCGGAGGGAGGCACAAATGATTAAGCACGAAAAAAGGCTGTCCAAATTTGCCGTCATTATGATTATTTGCTGGGCAGCGGCTCTGGCGGCGCTCGCCATATGCATGCTCGTTCTCCGCTCTTATCTTGCAGACTACGAAAGCGTTCAGCCGAAATACGCGGCGGAAAAAGTTTTCAGTGAATATTTTTCTCCCGTTGATTACGAAGCGCTGCTTGAATACGCCGACGGAAGTCTTACGGAGTTCAACAAAAAGGAAACTCTTGTAGCCTACCTTTCTGCTCTGACAGACGGAAAAGAGCTTTCCTATCACAATGTTTCCACCGGAGTTGATGCCGACACTGCCAAATATATTGTCAAGTACAGCGAGGACGGACAGGACATCAAGATAGCCTCTTTTACTTTAAGAAAATCCGACGAAAAAAGTCCGAAAGGCTTTTCGGTATACAAGTTCTCCGAAGCAGAGCTTTTCTTTCCCGCATCCGTATGCGTGCAAATTCTCGTTCAGAACGGGTATACTCCATATGTAAGCGGAAAGGCACTCGATGAAAGCTACATCGTCGAGGCAGATATTCCGTCCGACGCAAACGCGCACCTGCCGGAGGGCGTCAGCGGCGTGTTCTTCTCCCGTTATGAAGTCGGAGGACTTATCGAAGTCCCCGAAATCGAAATCCAATCCCCCGTGGGAGAAGCGAAAAAAACATTTCTTGACGAGGAAAGCGGCTGCTATGAGGCGGTGCCGGACTATGACGACACGCTTGCCGAGGAATACACCGAATATGTGATAAAAGCCGCGGAGCTTTACGCAACATATATGCAGAACGACTGCTCTTTCGGCAAAATTTCCCCGTATTTTGAAAGCGGAACTCAGCTTTACAACGATATCCGCACAACAACGACCGCATGGGTAATAGACCACGACAGCTACCACTTCGAGGACGAGGAGGCAAGCGAATTTTATCGCTATGACGAAAACACATTCTCCTGCCGCATAAAGCTGACACATGTTCTTAAGCGAAGCCGCCTTGAGGATTACAAGGATTACGTTGATATAACCTTTTATCTGCGCAAATCCGACGGAAAATACCTGATTTACGACAGAACAAACAATTAAGGAGGACGACTATGTTTGACGCTATCACCGCATTTGACCTATCGGTACTCGACGCAATTCAGTCGTCGCTTAAATGTGCTTTTCTTGATTTTCTGATGCCCCTTATTACCCTGTTTGGCGAGGGCGGTATCTTCTGGATAGCGGTTGCCGTGATAATGCTCTGTATCAAAAAAACGCGCAAGGCGGGATTTGTCATAGGGGGAGCGCTGCTTCTAGGACTTATTTTCGGCAACATGACGCTGAAGCCCCTTGTTGCACGTATTCGTCCTTACGACCTGCCCGGAAAAGAGCTTATACGTGACGCTTTGCTCGTTTCGCCTCTCTCCGACTACTCTTTCCCGTCGGGACACACGCTCGCATGCTTTGAGGGAGCGGTCGGCATGATGTTTTATTCAAAAAAGCTCGGCTGTGCGTCACTTGTCATCGCAGTGCTCGTCGCTTTCTCACGCCTCTACCTTTATGTTCACTATCCTTCAGACGTTCTCGTCGGAATCGTTCTCGGAACGCTTTTTGCCTTTGTCAGCAAATTCATAGTTGACAAGTGCTATTCAGCATACGAAAAAAAGAAGAAAGCCGCCTGATTTTCCCGTCAGGCAAAGGTATCTTTTTATGAAAAAACTTCTTGTTCTGCTTTTATCCCTGATTTTTCTCCTGCCTCTGTTTTGCTCCTGCCGCAAAAGCAGCTATGACCCGTCAAAAGCTCCCTCCGAAATTGAAACGGACCCCGAGTTTGAGACGGCGTCAGCCGACGTCAGAGAGCCATACCCCGAGGACGTTACGCTCTCCTTTGCCGCCTGCGGCGACAACATCTGCTACACAGGCACAAACCGAGATGCAAAAAGCCTTTCATTCGATGGTGGGAGAGAGTATAACTACGCTCCGCTTTACGAAAACGTGCGTTCTGTTATAGAGGGGGCGGATCTTGCTTTCATAAATCAGGAAACACCCATGGCGGGCGAAGGCTTTGCATATGGTTCGTATCCGCGCTTCAACACGCCGCGGGATCTTGCCTATGACATGATAGACGCGGGGTTTGACATTGTAAACCTTGCCACAAATCATATGCTTGACGCAGGTTCGGAGGGACTTAAGAACACGATAGAATTTTGGAACACTCTGCCTGTCACCGCAATCGGAGGCTATCTTGACGAAGAGGACCTCGGCAATATACGTGTTGCAGAAAAAAACGGTGTGTCAATAGCTTTCCTTTCATATACCTATTCAACAAACGGTCTTGCGCTGAAGTCCGGGTACGACATCGTCATTCCGTATATTGACGAAGACCTTATCCGCACGCAGGTGGAAAGCGCAAAAGAAAAGGCAGACCTTGTTTTTGTCTCCATGCACTGGGGAAACGAAAACAACTTCACTCCGAGCGGCACACAAAAAGAGCTGGCTCAGATGATGGCGGATATCGGTGTTGACGTTATAATAGGTCACCACCCGCATGTGCTTCAGCCCGTCGAATGGATTTGCTCGTCTGACGGTACGCGAAAAACGCTCTGTATATACTCTCTCGGCAACTTCGTAGCCGAGCAGGCGCATGATTATCAGCTTGTCGGCGGCATAATGACCTTCGATATCGTCCGAACAAAAGGCGAATATTCCATTGAAAATCCGGTATTGATTCCCACCGTGTACTACTACAATAAATCTTTCTATAAAAACACGGTATATCTGATGGAAGACTTTACGGATGAGCTTGCCCGCAGTATCGGGCTGTCGTACTACGGAAACTCCACCACGGTTGAGCGGCTGCGCTCATACGTTACAAAGACGATTTCCGAAGAATTTCTTCCCGATTTTCTTAAATAAATATCAAAAATCCCGGCAAATCACAAGGATTTGCCGGGATTTTCTTAATGTTTTTGCAAAAAACGGTCAAAAATAAAGCCGAATTTAAAAAGCTATATTTTCCCCGCAATCTCGTCCCTCAGCTTACCGATAATGCGCTTTTCAAGGCGGGAAATGTATGACTGTGATATTCCGAGCGTGTCGGCAACCTCCTTTTGCGTCATTTCGCGGCTTCCGCCGAGCCC
>JBJFAQ010000265.1:0-10355 GCA_051887995.1 Eubacteriales bacterium | reverse complement strand
GACCTCGTCTGTCGCGGCGTCGGGGTCACAGGAGACGAAAAGCGGCGTTCCGCTCTTTGAGACAAGCTCAAGCCACTTGCGGTTAAGCTCCCACGGTATGCGTTCCGGAAGAATACCCACGCAATCCGCGTCGCAGGTGTAAAAAGCTCCGTTCTGCGGTCCGTGAAAAGCAACTGCGTTAACGCCGCGGTTGCGTGTGCGCGACCAGTATCTGCCGCTTGTGTCGTCACCTGTACGGTTAAGCTCGCAAAGCCCGGCGCAAAGATGAGTGACCGCGTTGCAGCCGATGACAACCGCATCTCCCGCCGCTTCCTTTATCGTTCTGTATAATTCCACCGTGATTTCAGCCGAGGTGCGGCTTCTGTCGTAAAAATGCCAGCCGTCCTCCGTTATTTTGTCCGCCGAGCGTTTTCCGAAGAGATCCATGGTGGTAAAATCCTGCTTGATAAGCTCATATCCCCAATCGACAAAACGCTTTGTGATACCCGCGATGTGGGCAAGCGCATCGGGGTGAGACGGGTCAATGAATCTCTCGTCCCGCATGCTGCGCCATTCCGACGGAATCGTATCTTTCTGAGTCAGTCCCCTGTCGGCAAGGTAGCGCACCCATATTCCCGGCCGTACCCCCTCTGCCTTTATCTCGCTCGCAAGCGCCGCCATATCGGGAAAGCGTTCGTTGCCTCTGTCCCACGGACCGTCGCAGGCGTTGGGCTGCCAGCCGTCGTCAATGACCATGTAAGGAGGATTCGCAAGTCCGCGGCAAAGCGACGCGGCAAGACGGGTATCGCGCATAATCTGCTCGTGCGAGGACTTGCCGTATGCGTAATACCAGTTGTTAAAGCCGTATACCTTGTGAGGAGGCGTGAGCGCAACGGGGGACATCACATGGCAGAAATGCTCGGCCGCTTCATATGCGGACATGTTCCTGTATTCTCCGAAAACAATATCCGAAGCATGAAGCGTTCTTCCGCCGAGTATCACTCCGTCGCCTCCGCAGCGGACATCCATCCAGAGAGTAATTCCGCTTCCGTCGTAATTCCAGAAGCACATCGCCCCTGCCTGCACCTTTACGCCGAAGCCTTCGGTAAAGCGCCCGAGGCAGTCGCGCTCCTGATCCGAGCCGTTTGAAACAAGGAAATAAAACGGCAGGCATCGCTCGGGGTTTACCGAATGCCATTCAAGGTCTCCGTAAGCGCGCTCCCATGAATCTCCGAGCACCTTGAGCGAGCCTCGTCTTCTTTCGTCCTCACTCAGATTCCAGCGGAGCTTTATGTATTTGAGAGGTGTCTTGTCTGCAGAAACGAAAACGGATAAAGCATCTCGGGAAATGTCAAGCGAGACGAGAATATCGCCCGTCTCCACTCTTTCCGATGCGTCAAAGCCAAGGCATGCGTCCTCGGTATAAACCGATAGTCTGTCCGGAAGTCTTATTTTCATTGTTTTTTCCTTTCTGTTTTCAGTTATCATATATATTTGCCGATTTTTAATTATAAATGTACGGAAAGAAAAAGTCAAGTAAATGACGGGCTTTTACTTAAATATTTCCATAAACGCTCATAAAAAGCATGAGCGGCATATGAGCACGATAAAAAGGGCAAACAGGCAAAAGGATAAAGAAAGAGCGATGCATAAATGCATCGCTCTATTTTACGCCTTGCGTATCGCCTTAAGGATAGCTCCGAGGCGCGGAGTTGTGCCGTAAAGGAGCACTCCTACTCTGTATATTTTTGCCGAAACCGCTCCGACGCCGAAAACGGAAACAATGAGGATTGCAATTGAAACGCCTATCTCCCATACCGGAACCGTGCTCATTGCAATTCGTGTGAACATCGCCATGGGCGAGGTAAACGGAATAAACGAGCATACCGACATAAGTGTATTGTCAATATTTCCGCTTGACATTGAGAACACCACCACGAAAAAGCCGATTATAAACAAAAGTGTGACCGGCATAACCGAGGTATTGATATCCTCAAGTTTAGACGCCGTTGAGCCTATTGCGCCGTACATAAATGCATATATAAAGAAGCCGAGGACAAAGAAAACAAGCATGTAAACAAGCAAATCGAGCGGAATGTCAAAAAATGCGCCTATAATTGCGTTATCTCCCCAGTAGGATTTGTTCAGATTATAGAAAGCGAGCGCCGAGCCGAACACAACGACAAGCTGAAGAAGTCCCGCAAGGCAGGAAGCAACGACCTTCCCGAACATCATAGACGTAGGCTTTGCGCTTGTAACAAGAACTTCCATCGCGCGCGAGCTTTTTTCGCTCGCAACATTCGTCGCCACCATCTGACCGTAGAGCAGAATGACCATGTAAAGTGCAAAAATCATAATATAAGTATAAAAGAAATTCTGCATCTGGTCCTTGCCGAGCTTTTCGGTCTCATGCGTCACCGCGGCAGAGAGAATCTCCCCTGCCTTGTCCGCAGGGATACCGTTTTCGATAACAGCGCTCATGCGGTAAAGGCTGAGCAGCACTTCATCCGCCACTGCGGTATTTACATCGTACATAGACAAATTGTCAACATAATATGTATAAGAGGTCGGGGCGCTTATCACAAACGCGCACTCCGCGCCGCCCGAAAGAATCTGTTCCTTTATCCATTCCGCGTTTCCCTGCGCTTTCCTTACATCATATTCCGAAAATGCGCCCGAAAACGCCTCTGCAAGCAGTTCGGCATCAATATCAGAGACAGAGGAAACAAGCATCACGGCTTTTTCGTCCGATTCCGACGGTTCTTCGCTCTCAAAAAGCACCGCAATACGAGGAAAGAACATAAGAGCGGCGATAAGAATGACGAGAAAAACCGTTACTCCGACAAACACCTTGTTTTTGAGGTATCCGCCGAACTCAAACTTAAGAATTGTCCAAAACTGTCTCATTTTACACCTGCTCTCCCGCATATTCGACGAAAATGTCATTAAGCGACGGCTCAAATACCCGAATTTCGTCAATATCGTATTTTTCGGTCAGCATATTCATGACTTTTCCCTTATCTTCGGGAGCGTTCATTGAAATCAAAAGGCTGTTATCCCCGCATTTTTTGCAGGAGAGCGTCGGGTCTGCCATGATTTCATTTGCCTGCCCGGAGCTTACAACAAGCTTGTCGCGGCGGTAGTTGCGCTTGATGTCATGCAGATTGCCCGAAAGCGCGACCTTTCCGCGGTTTATTATCGCTATGCTGTCGCAAAATTCCTCTATGTAGCTCATCTGATGGCTCGAAAAAAGCACGATTTTGCCCTTTGAAATCTCTTCTCTTACCACATCTTTAAGGAGCATCGCGTTTACTGGGTCAAGTCCCGAAAACGGCTCGTCCAGTATTACAATGTCGGGGTCATGCGCGAGGGCGGTTATTAGCTGTATCTTCTGCTGATTGCCTTTTGATAGCGTATCGAGCCTTTTGTCGCGGTATTCTGACATTCCGAGACGCTCAAGCCAGAAGTCAACGGCTTTTACCGCGTCCCCGCGCGTCATTCCTTTAAGGAGCGCAAAATAGACAAGCTGGTCTATTATCTTCTTTTTAGGGTACAGTCCCCTCTCCTCGGGAAGATAGCCTATTCCGGTCTTGCGATAGTCAACGGGCTTTCCGTCAAGAAGCACTCTGCCGCTGTTTGCCGGAAAAACGTCCATAAGAATCCGTATTGTTGTGGTCTTTCCCGCGCCGTTTCTGCCGAGCAGACCGAACGCATCTCCTCCCTCGGCTTTAAACGAAACCCCGCAGAGCACCTGCTTATCCCCGAAGCTCTTGCATACGTCCCTTATTTCAAGAGTCATGCGATGTCACCTCTCATTCATCTGTTACACGGACGCTCTTTACGATTCCGACAGTTGAAACATATCCGTTATATATTTTTATCTCGTCTCCGACAATTATCTTCCTTCCCGAAACAGTATAAAAATTGTCGGCAGTCTCAGTTCCCCCTACGCGCAAGGTAATCAGGACATCGTATTTGTCCACATGCTCGACTTCCTTGTATGTTCCGTCGGTAAGCTGGACAAGCTCGCGTGCTTTTGAGATTTGCGTGTCTGTAATGTCCCCTATCGCCTTGCCGGTCTCATAGTCGGTAAGCCCTGAATGATTCTGAGCAAGCGCCATCACAGTAGGCTCTCTGACAAGCTCCACTTTCAGCGTATATTCAAGCACCTTGTCCGATTTAAGATACGATGCCTCTTCCCTTCCGAACTTCAAAACAAGAGAAACCGCAAGCAAAACAATCACCAAAACAATGACAAGGTCAAGCAGATTGACTTTTCCGAAAAGCCTTCCTTTTTCATCTATAATTTTCATCAAATTTCCCCTTTCAGCATTCTGTCAGTCGGCTTTCGTGATGCTGACAATGTACCCGGCACATGTAAAGTCTTTTGTGGAAATTCTCATCTGTTCGCCGACGGCAAGACTTCGGTCGGTCGTTATTTCAATGTCCACCCAAACGTCGTACCTCTCCGGAACCTCCACTCGGCTGACCGTGCCGTCCTCGGTTGAAAGCGCATACTCGCTCGCAGGTTCGCTCCTTACTGCCTTCAAAGTCCCGAACGCCTTGTTCTGCACCTTGTCAAACACAGTGCGCTCCGTCTTTATCGCGTCAAGCAATTCCTTTTCGACCGCGGTAAATTCAATCGTCACACTGTAATTTGTCTCCGATGTGCTGTCGGGAAGAACAGTGCCGGAAAAAAAGTAATATACGGCGGCGGCAACTGCGAAAACAAGAACCAGAATACACAGGTCAACTATATTAAACAGTCCAAACAGTCTTTTCTTTTCATCAATCAGTTTCATGTCCTTCATTTTCCTTTTTTGAGTATTTCCGCATAGATTTTGTCAAGCTCCGACACCATTGTGTCAAGTCCGAATTTTTCCCTCGCGCGTTTTTTCCCTGCCTTGCCGTCCCTGAAACGGGCTGTGGGGGAGGACAGATAGTAAAGCACGGCATCGGCAAACGCCTCGGCATTTCCGTTTTCCGTTATCTTTCCGGTTACGCCGTCCTCAATTACCTCATTCGGTCCGCCGGAATCTGTCGAAACGGCGGGAAGCCCGATGCTCATGCCCTCTATAAGGGAAATGCTGAGCGCCTCCTTTTCAGAGGTCAGCGTTATGATATCCATTATGCCGAGCGCGCCCGATATGTCGTCAAGTTGCCCTGCAAAAACAATATTTTCCGAAATTCCCATTTCCTTCGCGCTTCGGTGCAGCTCGCCCTCAAGACTGCCGCCCCCGACGATTAAAAAGGTCACATCCTGTTTATATGCAAGGATTATTTTTGCGCCCTCAAGGAAAAGAAACGGATTTTTCACCGGTTCAAGCCTTGCCACAAGTCCGACAACGGTATTTTCCGGCGGCACTCCGTACCGTGCGCGCAAAGAAGCCTTTTCATCGTCCGTTATCCTCCGCACTGGACGTACTCCGTTGTAAACAAGGCGTATTTTTGACTTTTTCGTACCGCATTCGGCAAGATTTTCACAGGTTTTCTCCGACACGCCTATAACAATATCGCTAAGGGCATTGTTTAAAAGCCCGTACAGCTCTCTTTTCGGAAAATCGAGAGGCTCTTCAAGGCAATGCCTTGTGTTTACGACCGGTATACCGCACCTTTTTGCGGCAATTCGCGCCGAAAGGCTTGCATGACAGTGCACAAGGTCGGGCTTCTCGCGGCGGAAAAGTCGCAAAAATTCCTTTGTGCCTTTTTCTGAATACGATGAATCGGCAATGAAAGGCACCTCAAACACAGTTACGGAAAGATTGCGAACGCGCTCTGTCAGCACCGAGTTTTCGGGGAGCGCCACGGAAACATCGTATTTTTCTCTGTCGTATGCCGAAAGAAAATTCAAAAGCCAGACGCCGGCTCCGCCAAGTCCTGTATCGGTCAGAATGTGCATAAGCTTCACCATTTGTCACCTCCGGGAAGCTCCGCAAGGTCATGTTTTACGCCCTCCGAAAGCGAAACTCCGCTCTCAAGCATGGCAAGATATATCCAGAAGATAAGCACCATGTGGTAGTTGTACCAAAGGTTCTCCGCCATTCCTTGGAACAAGTATCCGACAAGCGCACCGCCGACGGCAAACGCAAAATTGCGCAGCGCCCTGTCGCCGAGCCTTGCCGCCGTGATTCTGCGGAAGGCTGTATAGATTATCGAGACAAATGAGACAAGTCCGAAAATACCCATCTCAACGACAAGCTGAATATAAAAATTGTGCGAATGAATGGCAAAGCCCGCCCCGTTCAGTGCATACTGCTGGTATACACGCTCAAACGCGCCCGAGCCCAGCCCTATGCCGGATATAATGTAATCCTTTGCCATCCTTGCGGACGCGACCCACACCGACACGCGGTAGGCAGTCGAAGAATCCTTGAGATTTCCTATGCTGAGAAGCCTCATGAGAATACTTTCCGGAAGCACAAACGGCAGCACAATAAGCGCAAGTACGCAAAGAGACGCCCACCGCCTGTCCTTTATTACAAGGAAAAATCCGATGGCAAGTATTATTGCCACCCATGCCGCGCGCGACCAGGTGAAAAGCAAGCAAGCGCACATTATAGCCGTCATGGCAAAGAATATAAGTCTTTTTACCCAGCTCTCCGCACTGCACATCGCCGCAAACGAAACCGGAATGACAAGCACAAGATACTGCCCCAGAACATTTGGGTTGTCGAAGGTTGAATATACACGCGTACCGATATCGGAGAACATCTCCGTGTCAACCCAGCTCGAATCGGTGACAGCACCTATGAAATTCTGAAGCACACCGTAAAGCCCCACAAGAAAACCGGTGCAGATAAAGGTAACAACAAGCGCGTGCCACTGCGCCCGTGTTTTTACACAGTTAACTATAACAAAATATGACGACGCAAAGACAAAATACAGAAGAAACACTTTGATACTGCTTCCCGCACTGAAGCTCGCCGCAGACGCGAAAAGTGCAAGAGCCAAAAAGGCGGAGACGGGGAGCGCAAGCGGAGTTGCAGAGGACATCTTTTGTTTTCCTGTAAGAAGCCCGACGGCAAAAGAGAGAAGCGTAAGCGCTGCAAGCGCGGCGCAGACCATTGTGGGCATAACAGGCGACGCGCAGACGAGAACAAACACTCCGACAAGAGTATTATGGAGTATGAGCACCACCGCAAGGGCACAGACAACGGAGAAAGCGAATACAAGCGGTGAAAGCGCGCCGGACACCGCGCCGAGAAGCGCAAAAAAAACCGCAAGCGGAATCATGACATCTATGCGGTAAGCCCGATGAGGCGTGTCCTCCGCTTTGCCCTTTCCGCAAACGAAAATATCGCCGAAAAGACGAAGTATTTTTCCGGAAGAATATAGTGCGGCGGCGCTTGCGGGAATAAGAAGCAAAACAGCAGACAAAACGGCGAAAAATGAAAAAATAATCAAATCTATTTTCGAGAGATGTCCGAATAACAAAAGAGAAACTATCATTCCCGCTGAAAAAGCGGAAAGCAAAGCGCCGTACTGCCGAAGCGGAATGTAAATCAGATTGTCAAGAATATCCGAAAGCGCGCTGTTTTTCACAAGGCGACGCCAAAAAGCCTCGTGCTTTTCGGCGCTTGACGAAGCAAGCCTTACGGGAAAGCTCACGACGCGGAAAAAGAAACTGTTTTTTCGGATTTTGTGCTCCGATTCCCGTGTAAACAGCCCGACGAAAAAGCTCGCTCCGCTTCTTTTTTTGAAAAAGAGGCAAACCGAGGAAATGAGCTTTTCGAGAAAGCTCCCGTTGTATATGCAGGCGAGACTGCGGGCAACAAACACCGCAAACCGCACTATGGCGCTGTCCTTCATGCTTCGGCATCCTTTCATTTACAGTACGCTTTCTATATTATATATCAAATGCCTGTTTTTGGCAATAGAAAAAAGATATTTTTAAGAACCTGAACAAATCGGAAAGCAAATACTTGACAAAAAAGAGATTGTGTGATAAAATATCTGCGTTCGCAAATATTTTTCGGATTTTTCCATCGCCGCGCGTCGGCATTTAGCAGTTTTCTTTGCGAAAATCGACCGAAAACACGGTTTTCGCTTAAGATATATTATACGGAGGGATATCGAAGCGGTCATAACGAGGCGGTCTTGAAAATTTGCGAGCGATGCAGACGCAAAAACCTCGAAAAGCCTTGCAACACCTGACTTTTTCGGCACTCCGAAAGCAGCACAAAAGCGCATTTCTAAAAGAATTTCTAAAACAATTGAATAACCGATGAAATCTGCCTTTTGGCAGTTCATATATGGAGAGGTATCGAAGCGGTCATAACGAGGCGGTCTTGAAAACCGTTTGGGGGCAACCCCACAAGGGTTCGAATCCCTTCCTCTCCGCCAAAAACCCCTTGAAAACTAAACGTTTTCAAGGGGTTTTTTAATTAAATTCGATTATACCATTTGGCAAAATTTCTGATATCGTTGGATTCCCATTTTCCAAGATATCATAAAAGGTTTTATATATTTCAGGGATAGTGGCATATGCTTCCTCAACACTTTCAACATCTTTATGTACCACATAAAAAACTATTTCGCTCATCAACTGTGATAAATATGTATATAGATGTTCGATGTAAATAACTAATGACTTTGTTTCATTGAATGCAGAATGAGTGATTTCATTACGTATTCTGTAAAGTCTTTGGATATGCCATCTTATTTTGTTGGTATAATGATCAAACCGTTGTTTTATAGCATTTTTATCGTTTAGAAAATCACGGATTTCTTCGCAACGATATAAAAGCAACTTGTTATGTTTGCAATTATTTTTTAACACTTCAAATTGAGTGTCATCTCTAAAAACGGAAATAAGCTCTTTGACTAATTGCTTCTTATCATCTTTCATGAAATCCAAGGAAATATCGTTACAAGATTTGAAATTACAACGTATGCAATCCTCAGAAAAGTTTCTGACAATACGATAAACATATCTAATACATAAAATTTCCGGAAGGACTGTTTTAATATGGGTAATGATATCGCTATATTGTCCTGTTCTCATTACAGATTCGAGTGCTATCCATAATGAAATATATTTTGTTTCTTGAAATATTGACGATCTGCTTAAGTTTGTATATGAAAACACCGCATTTAACTTACTCATTATCTCCGCTTTTCTTGTGTCAGAAAAAATAACATTTGTATCATTAAAGACACTGTTATTGCTATCCACATAATCATAAGTTTTGAATATATCTGTCAAACGCAAAGCCAAAGATTGATTTTTCGTTGTATTATGTGCAACAATTTGAGGGGAACTTGCAATCCATGGGTTTATTACATTATAGAATGTTGCAATACTTAGTTTGCTATTGAGCAAGTTAATTGAATGGAGAACCGCAGAATAAAAATCTGTAGCTTGGACTTGTGCTAATAAGTATGTTGATTCAGAAGAAATTTTAGTACTCAAATCAGAAGTGCCTATTGTTGAACTTATTATTTCTTGTCCATCTTTAAGGATTAAACCTATAGAGGTAATGGTATCTTTTATGTATGTGGCATCCATGCCTTCTTTAGTTTCAATCTTTATACTGTAATATACATCAAAAGCATCTTTAGTAGCAGCCTTAATTTCTTCACAAAACTTATTCCATTTTTGAACACTTGCTTTATCAGAACCTTCAAAAATTTCCAAAAGGTTTGCTAATCCTGCAGCTGACCAACCTTGAAAGATGCATTGACTTACTAATATTCCAATGCACTTATTAGTATATAAATCGTTGTGCGAGTCAATTGCATCCTTAAGTTCCAACAAAACATAGTCTATATAATGAATTTTAAGTTGTTTCAATGGGGATTTAAGTTGATACTTGAGACGATTTAGGGAAGTATAAAAGCCACCATTCCTTTCTTCAGGAGATTCCGCTTTTGATTTTGAATCAATTTTACTACCCAAAACTCGTAGAAGAGTTGTATGAAGGGGTCTGTTATGTTTTTGTAACACAAAGTCATCTTTTACAAGACATAATGCTTCGGCTTTACAATCATCAACATTTTGACGAGAAGTAAATAACCCTTCCATGGTCTTTTCCACAACTTCAAAAAGTTCGTCGCATGCGACACATGAATTGAGGATATTATACTGATACATATCTAAAGTTTTGGATTCAAGAATTTCTGCCCAACGCTGAACAAAGAAAATATACTCGTCATTTATGCTTTTATATTTCGACAATTTTGTATTATTAAAACCCGCTAACATTTATTTCCTCCATATTTTTAAAATAGGTGTTGACATTTTTGAATTTTTAGTATATAATAATAGTGCGAAGATATTTCGCAATTAAATTGCTATAAAGAGGTAGCTTCTTTAGTGTTGAGATCGGTGATCCGCACGAAAAGAACAAACCTCTTTCTTTTTTTGTATTATATCA
>JBJFAQ010000264.1:0-2301 GCA_051887995.1 Eubacteriales bacterium | reverse complement strand
ATTGCATAATGTATTCTGACTCAGCTTCATCGCTCCCTCCGCCTTCCCCTTATCTACGGATAAAAGTGGCATTCCGGAGTTCGCTCCGCATTACAGCACCTTGGTAGTGTCCGGGATTCTCACCCGGTTCCTATGCAACATCTTTCGTATAACACCAAAAGTGACAATATTCTGTTAAACAGCCCGCAAACGCGGGACTCAAGGAAAACCGTTCCCCATACGGCGGCACGGCAACGGGAGATTTTCCCCCGTTTTTCATTTTACATATTTTCGGTTCACGATGAATATAATAATCACACCGGCAAACCGCTTTCGGCACTCGTTAAGTTTGTTCATATACGAGTACTTTTTATACGGACAATTATAACAGCAAAAATTCAAAAAGTCAACGGTGAGAATCAAGTGGTCAAAAAGGGAGAATACATTTTTGATATGCGATAAATCCCCTGTTACAAAAGGAGAAAGAAAATCACCGTTGAGATAAAAAATCGTCAGTCGGAATTTCTATTTCTCATCGGAAAGGAAATTGTCATTCCATTGTTCCCTTTTCAGAAAGGAGTTTTTCGTCATGAGCCCAAAATACAATATCTATTTGCGGAAAGACGGACGGTATGAAGGGCGGATTCCCGTCGGCAGAAAAGCCGATGGCAAAATTCGCTATCGTTCCATATATCATCGTGATGTAAAAAAACTTAAACTCCTGATGGACGCAGAACGAAAGGCGGAGCCTCTTTCCGTCTCCTCTTCAAAAATGAGATTTTCCGGGCTTTTTGATTTGTGGTACAACGCCAAAGCCGATAAAGTCCGTGAATCAACGCTGGCGATTTACCGGTGCCATCTCGATGTTCATCTGCGGCCGCTTTTGGGCAGAATGTATCTGTCCGCCATGACCACGGAAAAATTAAATGACTGTTGCCGGGAAGCGCTGTTCCTCCGCAAGGACGGCAAAGGCGAACTTTCGGCAAAAAGCAAAACGGATATTCTCCGCACCCTGAACAATATCCTGAAATTCGGAATGAACAAAGGCTATATCTCCCGGCATATACAGGCCGAATACCCCAAAGCGGAGACAAAACAAATGAATGTTCTGCGGGAAAAGGAACAGAAAGCTCTGGAATCCGTCTTGCGTGCCCATCTCGATCAGCGGGAAGCCTTGGGGGTCTATCTCTGTCTTTATACCGGCTTGCGCGTGGGTGAGCTTTGCGGACTGCGCTGGGACGATCTGGATTTCGATCAGGAAATGATCTATGTGCGGCGCACCGTTCAGCGAATCTGCGTTCAGGGCGAAGAGCGAAAAACGGCCGTCGTTATGGGTGAGCCAAAATCGGCAAAGTCCAAACGGGACATCCCGATTCCCGATCATCTTCTGACGGTTCTGCGGGATCTGAAAAACGGCCAGACCGGTAATTTCTTTTTAAGTGATACGGGAAAATGCCATGAACCCAGAAGGATGCAGGCCGCATTTCACCGATACCTTGATGAAGCCGGTTTATCCCGGCGCGGGATTCACTGCACCCGCCACACCTTCGCTACCCGCTGGGTGGAACTGGGCGTTGATATCAAAACATTATCGGAAATCCTCGGGCATACCAGTATTCGTATCACCTTAGATAAATATGTCCATATCAGCGAGAAAGTGAAACGGGAAAGCATCAATAAAATTCAGCCGCTGTTTGCCTTTGATATTGGTCAGATGAGCCGTCAATCCTTGACGGAAATACCACCTTATACAGGAGATATGGAACAGGATTTCGTATATGAACAAACTTAACGAAAGTCTTTTCTCAAGCAATCCGCAATGCTGGATTGCTTGTTTACATTTTACACTAAAATCTCCGCATAATCTGCCGAAATTTGACGAAAAAAACAAAATAATATTCTGATACAAAAGTATCAGAATTTCTCAGTTTATGATCATACAATTACCCTCAAAATTTATTAGATAACACTATTCATGTCATAAGCAAAGTAAACAAAAATGAAATCAATGTCACCGATAACAAAATAATTATCTAAAAAAGAAAAACGCTTTTAATAATATAATATGCAGAAACAAAAAATATATTCACATCTAACTTATATACTTATCGAAATAGCATAAAAATTTATCATAATTTTACAACTATTATCAAAATCTTCCCCTAAAAACAAATATCTATACAGGCATACGCATTTAAATAAAAATGACGATTTTTATAAACCCACCAATTAACTATGCAAAATGATTTTAAAAAGTTACCTATGATGATCTACAACTTTTTTTATTTGTCTTTACATGAATTACGTATCCTAAAAGTCACA
>JBJFAQ010000263.1:0-10381 GCA_051887995.1 Eubacteriales bacterium | reverse complement strand
CTTATGTCTTTTATCGTGGACTTTGGAATCGCGGAAAACGGACTTGAAGCAATAAAAACCTCGGGTTTTGCTTACAACATAATGAATTTTCTATACGGTACCGATTCTTACAGCCAGATGACGATAATACTGACTTTCGGCGTTATGATGCTTCTTATCGTCCTTGTCGGCGGATTTTTCGGCACATTCTGCGCGTATACTGCGGCAAAAGCGTCCCAGGGCTTCGGACATGACCTGAGATGCGACGCATATAAGCGCGTTATGTCGCTCTCAATAGAGCAGACGGATAAATTTACGACAGGCTCGCTTGTCACACGCATGACAAACGATATTTCAATGCTTGTGGAATTTGTGGAGATGCTTTTGAGGCATATCGTGCGCTCTCCGATGTTCTTTATCGGCGGAACGATAATGCTTTTGAAGCTAAACGTGAATTTCGGTGTGGTACTTGTCTGCGCATTGCCTTTACTGCTTGTTACTTTGCTTATTGTTCTTTCAAAAGCAGTTCCGCTTTACGGAACAGTGCAGAAAAAGCTCGATAAGGTAAATTCCGTGGTTCAGGAGAACGTCGGAGGCGCAAGGGTAGTCAAAGCGTATGTGCGCGAGGACTATGAAAACAATCGTTTTGCCGCCGCAAACGGGGAGCTGAGAGATGTTAACCTGCGCGTGCTTAAAATGATGGCGGTTATTACGCCCGTACTCAATCTGATTCAGAATTTTGCCATTATAGCGATTATTCTTATCGGAGGAATCAATATTAAAAACGGCGTCGGAGGAATGACAGTCGGAAATATCATGGCGGGAATAACATATGTGACGCAGGTTATTATGTCCATTATGATGGTAACGATGTTTTTCCAGTCGATTTCGCGCGCGGCGGCTTCCGTAAAGCGTGTAAAAGAGGTAATGAACTCCGAGCCGGTCATAAAGAGCGGGGAAAAGACGGCGGAGGAAAGCGACGTTGCCGTGTCTTTCCGCGGTGTCAGCTTCCGTTATCCGGGAACAGCGGGAAGTCCGGTGCTTCATGACATAAACCTTGATATAAAATGCGGCGAAACGCTTGCGGTTATCGGCTCGACAGGTTGCGGCAAGACATCGCTTGTGAGCCTTATACCGCGTTTTTACGACGCGACAGAGGGCGACGTGTATGTTGACGGCGTAAATGTAAAAGAATACGATCTTGAAAAGCTGAGAAAAAAGATAAGCTTTGTAATGCAGAAAAGCGAGCTTTTCTCTGATACCGTATCAAGCAATATACGCTGGGGCAAGGAGGACGCAAGCGAAGAAGAGATAAAAGACGCGCTTGAAACCGCACAGGCGAGTGACTTTGTTGAAGGTCTGCCTGACGGGTGCGACAGCTACATAGCCGAAAAGGGCGCGTCGCTCAGCGGCGGACAGAAGCAGAGAATTTCCATTGCAAGAGGAGTTGTGAGAAAGCCGGAAATTTTGATTTTTGACGACGCCACATCAGCGCTCGACCTTGCGACCGAAGCCAAACTCAGAAAGTCGCTGAGAGAAAAAATGAAGGACGCGACGGTTATCATGATTGCCCAGCGCGTTGCGTCGGTGAAAGACGCCGACCGCATCGCCGTTATCGAAAACGGCACAATACTGCACTGCGCGCCGCATGACGAGCTGATGAGAACAAGTGAAACATACCGCGATATATATGATTCGCAGATGAAGAACGGTGGTGGTATAAATGAATAACCAGAGAAAATTGCCGATGCCGGGACCCGGAGGAAGACCGGGAGGCGGACCGATGAGCGCCAGAATGAGCGTTGAAAAACCGAAAAATCTGAAGGGTACTCTTGCGCGCCTGCTTCGGTACATCGGAAAAAGCCGTATAATTCTGCTTGCGCTCCTTGCAATAATGGTGTGCGTTACCGTAATTGACCTGCTCGGACCTTTTTTCCAACAGAAAGCGATAGATACTTTTGAAGTAAACGAAGGAAAAATTTCCGTCAATTTTGAATCGCTTAAATTCTACCTTATAGTTATGGCGGTAATATTTGCCATTAGCGCCGCTTTGTATTTTGTTCAGGGACTTCTTTCCGCAAAACTCTCCCAAATGACGGTATACATAATGCGCGGCGACCTTTTCAGAAAAATATCAAGGCTTCCTATCAGCTATACCGACACTCACAAGCACGGCGATATCATGTCGAGAATGACAAACGACATCGAAAACGTCTCAAACGCGGTCTCGCAGTCGATAACGATGCTGTTTTCAAGCGTGATAACCCTTGTCGGAGCATTTTCGATGATGATATATTACAGCTGGCAGATAACCATAATAGCGCTCATTACAATTCCCATCACTATTGCAGTATCTACAAATCTTGCAAAATTCATGCGCAAATATTTTGTCCGTCAGCAGCAGATTCTCGGCCGCCTTAACGGCGAGGTGGAAGAAATGGTGACCTCTTACAAGACCGTCGTTGCTTACGGAAAAGAGGACAAAGCGGTTCGCAATTTTGCAGTCGAGAGCGAGGAACTCAGAAAAAACAGTATTCTTGCCAAAGTCTGGGGCTCTGTCATGGGACCTGTCATGAATTTCCTAGGAAATTTTCAGTATGTGCTTATCGCGGCGAGCGGAGGCTTTATGATGCTGCGGCATGTAAAAGGCATTACTTTCGGAAGCATACAGGCGATGCTTCAGTATTCAAAAAAATTCACACAGCCGATAAATCAGATAGCAAACCAGTATTCCTCCATTCTGACGGCGCTTGCCGGCGCAGAACGTATTTTTGAGATTATGGACAGCGCAGACGAGGTGGACGAGGGTAAAACCGAGTTCGATATCGAGCATATGCGCGGCGAAATCGACTTTAAAAATGTTGATTTTTCATATGTTCCGGGGCATCCCGTCATCAAAAATCTCAATCTTCACGTAAGTCCGGGACAGAAAATTGCCATTGTCGGCGCGACAGGCTCCGGAAAAACTACCATCGTCAATCTGCTGACGCGGTTTTATGAGATTGACGCAGGCGAAATAACCATTGACGGAGTAAATATCCGTGATATTCCAAAAAACACGTTGCGTCATGCGATTGCCATAGTGCTTCAGGATACCGTGCTTTTCTGTGATACGATAAGAACCAACATCAAGTACGGAAATCTCGAGGCGAGCGAGGAGATGCTGAAAAAGGCGGCGCATACCTCAAAGGCAGACAGCTTTATTGACCGTTTGCCGGACGGCTACGACACGGAGCTTGCAGAAGCCGGCTCAAATCTCTCGCAGGGACAGCGGCAGCTTTTGTCAATTTCGCGTGCCGTACTTGCAGACCCCAAAATCCTCATTCTTGACGAGGCGACCTCCTCTGTTGATACAAGAACGGAAATGCATATTCAGCAGGCAATGGTGAATCTGATGAAGAACCGAACCTCACTCATCATAGCTCACCGCCTTTCCACCATACGAGACGCAGACGTTATTGTAGTGCTTGACCACGGTGAAATTGCGGAAGCCGGAAATCATGACGAGCTGCTCGCGCGCGGAGGCACGTATTCAAGACTGTACAGCAGTCAGTTTGCGGGAATAGAAACATGACGGAAGCGGAAAAAATGCGGTTTGACCGCATTGTGTATGACGTGCTTCGCGGAGATAGAAAAATCGGGCAGTCTATCGGCACTTATAACGAGAAAAGAATGCATATCATTCTAAAACGTTTTCTCGAAGAGGACGAGACGTGTTATGAGGCAAAAGTCGGACCATATGTTGCAGATATTCTGCGCGGAAAAGAAATAATTGAGGTGCAGACGGGCAGTTTTTATCCGATGAAAGATAAAATCGCGTATTATCTCGGAGAAACCGATTGCAATGTAACGGTAGTACGTCCGCTGCCGTACATCAAGTGGCGGGTCTGGATAGACAAGGACAGCGGAGAGATATCAAAGCGCACAAAATCGAGAATAAAGACCGAGCCTAAGCACGTGATGCGTGATTGGCTTTTCCTTGGGGATTTCCTGGGAAATAAACGTCTTACCATACGTTTTCTTCTGCTTGAGGAAGAAGAATTTCGTTTCCTTGACGGTTGGAGCGCCGACAAAAAAAGAGGCTCAAGCCGCTATGAGCGGCTGCCTCTTGCCTTAATCGGAGATGACAGCTATAATCTGCCGTCGGATTATGCACGGCTTTTGCCGGATTCTCTCGGAGACACATTTACAGCGTCGGAATACGGAGAGGCGCTTTCATTGCGCTCCTCATACACCTTTTATGCGGGCGTAAAGATACTTTGCCTTGCCGGACTTGTCCGAAAGGATGGAAAACGAGGCAGAAGCGCCCTTTATGCGCGGATATAATTAAAAAAATCCCGTTCACGCAAAAATCGCGTGAACGGGATTTTTTGTTTTTTCCTACGTGATAATTTACTACCGTCGAAAGAAAGTAAAAGCGACATATTTCCGAAATGGGTATAATATTTCCGTTATCTTATTTGAACTGTTTCCTATAAGCAAGCGGTGCTATCCCTTCTTTCTTCTTGAATATGCGAGAAAAATACAGCTGATCAACATATCCCACAGAGTTGGATATTTCCATAATGCTTGCCTCGGTCTCACGCAAAAGTTTTTTTGCTAAAGCAATTCTTTTTTCTACCATATATTTCTTCGGGGCATTTCCGTATTTTTGCGCGAATTTCCTTGTCAGATATGTAGGATCTACATATAGCATCTCCGCTATCTGTTTAATGTCAATTTCCTTGTCAAAATTATAATCAATGATTTTCTTTGCGCTATCAACAATATCTATGTTTGCTTTCGCACTTGAATTTTGCAATAAAATTGAGAAAAATTTGTAAATTAGACTGATATGATAACATCTGGCATATTCAAAACGTTCGTCAGTCATATTGTACAATTCATCGAGCAACTGCTCCAATTCGAAATATCGTTCAATGCGAACAATCGGGCGGTCTCCGTTAATCGAGAGAAGCTTCATATATTTATCAACGGTTTGTCCATAAAGACCAACCCACTGAATACTCCATGGTGTATCGGCTATATAATGGATTTTTTCCCCGGGACACATAACGAGCATATCGTGTGCTTTCAGTTTGATCGTTCCGCTTTTATGAAAAAAAGATGCCTCTCCCTTATTTACAAGTACAAACAAATAATAACTCCTGATTTCGGGGCCGTATGTGTGGTGAAGGGTTTCTACCCTTTTTCCACAATAATACATACCGATATCTGCATTTTCGTGCAGATCGCTTCCTGCCTGAAACAATGTTTCGTCCTTCATATTTCACTCCAAAATTTTTCATGATACGTACATTATATTACAAAAAGTCAAAAAAGTCCATATTTACAACAAATTTGTATATTAAAAAGTAAAGTGTCCTGCGCTACAATATAAGCGATGGAGGAACATATGAATTTTTTGATTGTATTATCGCTTTGCCTTCTTGCTACCTCAAAGGTTACGTTGCAAAGCAGATTTGGCAAAAAAATGTCGGTAAATGTTGCGGAAACCGTAATTTTTAACGCCCTTATATTCCTAACCGCTTCAGTTTTATTCTGTCAGCAAATTCCTAATGCTTCTCCCCAAACTTGGCTATTCTCTGCGGCATTTGCTTTATTTACTGTGATATTTCAACTATCATATACCAAAGCGCTTTCAATCGGAAACGTGTCACTGACGGTTATGATGGTAAATCTGAGCATGCTTCTTCCCGTGTTCGTTTCTGCTACATTTTACAAGGAAGCACTGTCGTATGCCCGTATGATTGGAATCTTTTTGACCGTTCTATCCTTTACGCTTTGCGTAGAAATCAAAGACCAAAGCAAAATATCAAAAAAATGGTTATGCCTTGCAGTTGTCGCTATGTTGGCGAATGGAAGTATCGGAATCACGCAAAAGATATTCGGAGTCTCTCGCTTTCATACGGAAAAGGAAGCCTTCGTTGCTTGCTCCTATCTTCTTGCATTTTTGATCACCATTTGTATCTTCGCTGTAATTCGCATTCGAGGAGAAT
This sequence comes from Eubacteriales bacterium, assembly GCA_051887995.1. Lineage (GTDB taxonomy): Bacteria > Bacillota > Clostridia > Oscillospirales > CAG-272 > SIG710. Next base: position 4,403 of record JBJFAQ010000263.1, on the reverse strand, counting down.
CGTCAGCGGTTTATAAAAATCGTTCACTATACCTTTTTTCGGCATCTGTAGGTATAATCCTTGCCGGATTTCAATGGCTCAATACATACGCAATAGCCACGCTGGACGGAACCTTTTTATTTCCGGTCTATTCAGGCGGTTCCATCATTCTTTCAACGCTTGCCGGAATTATATTTTTCAAAGACAGGTTTTTACCAAAGCAATGGATCAGCATCTTAATTGGTATAGTTGCCGTTGTTATTATGAACTTTTAAATTTAAATTTAATTAAGGAGAAAAAGCTATGTATGACAACCACTTATCAGATTTTCCTCGTTTGAATGGCGAAACGAATGATTCACCTCGAATTCAGCGCGCCATAGACGCCACTCCAAACGGCATACTGTGTATCCCAAAAGGCGATTATGAAATAGCAAGCCCGCTGTTTATTAAAAACCGTTGCTCGCTTGATATGCATCCTACGGCGAAATTGATAGCCGTGAACGAAATGGATTTTGTATTGACCTATGACGGAAACGCAAATTATCATGAACTGACAATTTATAACGATGACGGAACTGTTTACGATAACCTCGGCTTATTTATCTGTGGCGGCGATATAGACGGCAACGGAAAAGCGAGCTGTCTTTTACTTGCCAACGCACATCATTACACGCTATCCAATATTACCTTGCATAACGGAAAGAAATACGGTCTCTGCGTTGGCGGAGATGTTGGTGGCAGACTTTATGAGCTTGTCGCAAATAATGTTTATTGTAAATGCACTATGTCCGGATTAAATGGCAATATCGGAATTTATACTAGCGAACACGACGGGCATTATACCGACTGCTTTGTAATTGATTACACAACAGGCTTCAAATCCGATGGAAGCGCAAATCGTTTGACAAGATGTCATATTTGGGGCGGTACTGTGCCGCCGAAAGGAAAAAGCTTTAAGGAATGGTCCGAATTTTATGGAAAAAACAAGCTTGCCTTGAAAGCCGGTAATTATACCGATGAAGCTGAAAAAAGCATTTTTAATTTTGGTATTCCGGAGATGCTCATTGACTCTGTCGCATTCGAAATAAACGGAGGGATCAATGTTATAGACGGCTGCTTTGCGGATACCGCTACGATTGGCTATTTAATTCGTGGCACAAATAACACTGTTACGAATTGCGGTTTTTTTAACAATAAGCTTATGGGATTGCGAAATACTTTGGCAATCAAAAACGAATCCCGAAGGCTTGTTGTTACAAACAGTTTTTTTACAAACCCAACTGGAACAGACCGTTTTTACGAAGGTGAAGCAGACAATGTAATGTGGGCTAATAACAATGTAGATGAAAAAACCGCCATTGGTTCATATTTTGCAGAAAACAGCACCAATAATTAAAAATAATATAAGTGTTAGAAAGCGGTGGGCTACGGCTCACCGCTTTCTTGGTTTTTTACCGGAATATTGTTTCAATGGTTTTTGATGAACAAGCCGGAGAATAGCGCCAGTAGTCCATATGAGAAACCTTTTCCGTGTCGATAAATACGCGCTCCGGGGCGCGTTTGAACGCCGAGTCGTTTTCTCGGCAGGTATCGACAAGCACAAGCTTTATTTTCATTCTTTCGGGAATAATGCTTTTTATATAAACCGCGGCAGACTGACCGACGATATCAGTAAGGGGTATATCGTCCCGCAGTTCGGCAAGCCCTGCGAGGTTCGGCGCAAGTTCAACAAAAATCCCGTAGCTTTCGACGCTTCTGATTATTCCGGCAACGGTCTGACCGGGACGGAACTGCGCCGCGTTTTCCTCCCATGTGCCGAGAAGCTCGCGGCGGCTCACAAAAATTCGTCCGTTTTCTTCGTCTTTCATCTTTACAATGACGTCAATAAGCTCGCCGCAGTATAATCTGTCACGTGGGTGTGAAATGCGCGAAACGGAAATGCAGTCTACGGATAAAAGCGAAGATATCCCGCATCCGATATCGACAAACGCGCCGAACGACTCAAGATGGGTCACTTTTGCTTTGACAATATCGCCGCAGACCAGCTTTGAAAAGAAATTTTCCATACATTCGAGCTGTGCCGCGCGTCTGGAAAGGAATACCTTTGGCTTTACGCCGCTTTTGTCGATTTCAATTACCTTAAAGCAGACGGGTTTTCCCACTCTGGTAATAACGGCGATGTCTTTTACCGTTTCTCCCTCCCGGCATAAAAGCGCTTCTTCTTTTTCGATTACGCCGTCGATTCCGCATAAATCGACATGCAGACGCATCTCGCTGTCGCATACAAGCGCGGTGGCTTCAAGAATTTTTTCGGTGAGCATTGCTTTTTCAAGTCCGGCAAGAGAGGATATGTATTCGCGGTTTTCCGCGCCGCCTATTCTTGTGCCTTCCAGACCGTAGCTGTTTATACCCATTGTTTTTTTCCTCCGTTTGCTTTTTTGTTTGGTACATCATATGCTCCACACACGACTTTTATGCGGAAATGCGGCTTGACAACGTACATGGCTGATGCTATAATTAAATCGCTTATAAAAACAGACAGGAGAATATTTCAAATGAAAAAAACACACATTTTCGCGCTTCTTTGCCTGGTTCTTTCTATGATATTGTTTTTTTCTTCCTGCGGAGGCGAAAAAGCGCCCGAAGCAGAGAGCACGGGGCAAAACAGCGTCTCTCCCGATGCTCCGGAATATTATGAATATACTATCATACGCAGTGATACCTGTTCATCTGAAGTGCTTGACGCCTCAAAAGCGCTTAAGGCCGCGATTGAAGAGGCGGCAGGTATTATTGTCAAAATGGGGACAGACTATGAAGGTCTTACCAAAAAGACTGATAAAGAGATTCTTGTCGGAAATACCGGGCGCGATGAGAGCAAGCCTTACCTTGAGCTTGGCGGCAAGAGCTTTGTTATAGATTACAGTACGACACGCATTGTAATAACGGGCGGCTCGGGCGAGAGTGTGTCGGAGGCTGTCAGATACTTTATTGAAAATTATATTGACGCCGAAACCGGAGAGATAACCATGTCCTCCGGGGAAAAATACGAATATATATACAGTTATCCCCGTCTTGTCGTAAGCGGAAACGACCTTGAGGGATATAATCTTGTTCTTGATGCCGATATAAACAGCGAGATTGTAAACGGGTTTGCCAAAAAAGTCGAGAAAACGTACGGTTACCGTATAATGACAGGGGAAACCGAGAGCGAAAAATCCATTATTGTCAAAACCGATGCCTCACTTGGTGAAAACAAATATAAAAACTATGTGAGCGGCGGTAAAATATATATTACTGCCTCAGATGAGAACGGCGCGGCAGCGGCGTTTTCAAAATTTGCCGATATGATCCCGTCCTCTGCCGAAAGCGGAGAAAAAGTCGAGCTTGACATTGCATATGAGGGCACGCTTCCCCCGTCGATTCTGATTGACATAGATAAACAAAGCACCGCCGTCAAATATTTTATCGTCGAGACCGATAAGGACGCGCTTGATTATAGGGTCGGCGACACAATGCATTTTGACATTGGGCTTTACTGCGGAGATGAACTGCGATCGTGCCCGCTTTTCAAGTGGTCGATAAACTGCGAGGGCGGCGAGCAGACCTCGGGCGTAGCGGCAGGCGGAAGCGGCAAAATATCGCTTGAAGCAACGATGAAAAACCCCGGATTTGTAAACGTTATCGTGCATCCCTGCCTTGCGGACGGAAGTGAAATCAGCGGGGTAGACTATTGCAGCGCTGGAGCTGCCGCCGGATTTTCCGAAATAAATACAATCGGAGTTGAGCCGGAGAATTTTGACGAATTTTGGAAAAAACAGCTTGAGAGACTTGATGATGTTGCTCCGTCGGCGTTGTCCATTGAGCTTGTCGATACCGGAAGAGACGATTATGACACATACAATGTTAAAATTAACTGTCTCGGAGACCCAAGCTTTACGGGAGAAACATATTCTGCCATAATGGTAAGCGTTCCGAAGGGCGCACCGCTTAAATCTCTTAAACTATATGTAAAATATATGGGAGCGGGCGTCAGATCGACCGAAACACACCTCTCATACAAAAACGATTCCATATGCATTTCGGTAAACGGGCACAGCGTGGAAAGCTATATGGGAAGTGAATACTATTCAAATCTGTATGCGACGACGCTCAAGAATTATCCGAAGCCTACATCGGCGTCTCAGGACCCCTCGGAGATATATTACAGCTATATGGTAATGCGTGACCTTCAGGCAATTCGCTGGGCAAAAGAATATTTCGGTGAGCGCGGAGAAGACCTGTGGAACGGTATCGACCTTGACATTGAGGGCACAAGCGAGGGAGGCTTCCAGGCTCTGTTTACGGCGGCTCTCGACAAGGACGTCACCTCCTGCATTGCGCACGTCCCCGCCATCTGCGACCAGCAGAGAATCACTGTCGGCA
>JBJFAQ010000262.1:0-10547 GCA_051887995.1 Eubacteriales bacterium | reverse complement strand
TGTTTGTGCGTATTCTCGTGTCCGGCTCCATCATTGAAGCGCCGAGAATAAGGTCCAGCTCATTCTCCTCAAGTCTGCGATAAAGAGCGCAGAAAGGACAGCCGACCTCCGGCTTTTTTTCGGATGCTTCAAACGCTTCATTTACGGGTATTGTGTAAATTTGCTCCATAAAAACTCACTTCCTGCCTCTTGTACGGCTGCATACGAAAAGTTTTCGGTATCTTCGTTTCTCCTCTCGGACTTCTGTCGAAGAAAAGCCCAAAACCGCTTGCAAACGCCGCCGCGGAGGTGTATAATATCTGTATTATAACTTTATTATAGCTTTTTTACATCTTCAATACAAGTACAAAATATGAATTTTTGAGGTAAACAGCATGGAATACATAAAAGAGGAGAATGCGGCGTTTGAGACCGAGCAGCGGTGCGAATCCGGGCTTCCCGTGCTCGAAGTGCGCGGAGTCAACGGATTTTCCGTTCAAAAAACCTTTGACTGCGGGCAGTGCTTCCGCTTTGATCCGGTCGAAGGCACACCTCACGAGACGGAATACGGCGGAGCGGCACTCGGAAGGTTTTTCTCGGTTGCTCAGGACGGAGATACGATTACCGTATATAACTGTGACAAAAAGTTTTTTTGCGAAAAGCTGGTTCGGTTTTTGTCGCTCGACGTCGATTACGACTCCGTAAGGCGGGAAATACAGGAAAACTGTCCTACGGAATATATAAAAAAGGTGACAAAGCTCGGATACGGACTGCGAATACTTAGGCAGGAAAAGTGGGAAACTCTCTGCTCGTTTATTATCTCACAGAACAACAACATTCCGAGAATAAAGAAGCTTGTGCGCGCTCTTGCCGCCGCCTGCGGCAGTGAGCTTGACGTTTCCCATATGCAATGTCACGGGGCCGAGGAAAAAGAATTTGCATTTCCGTCTCCTTATGCCGTGTGCGCGCTTGGGGCAGACGGTCTGCGGGAGCTTCGCACGGGTTTTCGCGCAAAATACATATACGACGCGGCGGAAAAGGTGTCGTCCGGTGAACTTGACCTTGAGAAAACCGCGGCGCTTGATACCGATGCCTGCATAGAAAGCCTGTGCGGCGTAAAGGGAGTAGGGCTGAAGGTTGCTTCCTGCGCCGCGCTATTCGGAATGGAAAAATACGACGCTTTTCCTATTGACGTGTGGATACGCCGCACGCTTGATGCTCATTTTCCGCCGGATTTTGAGCCGGAAAAGCTCGGACGTTTTGCAGGCATTGCCCAGCAGTATATGTTTTACTCGGCGAGGTATCTTGACGAGTAAATTCGATTGACAAAAGGGTTTTTTTATGGTATTATAAACATGGCTCATGAGCATATCATACAAATAAACTCAGCGTCAGAGCCTGCCATAAAATTTATTATACGGCTCGGCAAAAGAGGCAAGACGCCTGCTTTGCGCTTCGCTTTTGCCGCGATATAAACGGAGAAATACCATGGTAGAAATCACCGGAGTACAGCCCGGAAGCCTTGCCGACAAGGCGGGCATAAAAGATGCCGATTTGCTTGTTGCCATCGGTGAAAATGAAATAAACGATGTTCTTGACTATCGCTTTTTTCTGGCTTCAAAAAAAATAGAGCTTCGCCTTCGCCGCGGCGGAGAAGAGTATAAGGTCAGTATTTCAAAGGGCGAATACGATGATATAGGACTTTCCTTTGAAAGACCTCTTATGGACAAAAAGCACGCGTGCGAAAACAAATGCGTATTCTGCTTTATCGACCAGCTCCCGCGCGGAATGAGAAAAACGCTTTATTTCAAGGACGATGATTCGCGCCTCTCTTTCCTTCACGGAAACTATATAACGCTTACAAATCTTCACGACCGCGATGTCGAGCGCATTATCAAGATGCATATATCTCCCGTCAATATATCCGTTCACACAACAGACCCCGAGCTTCGCGTCATGATGATGCGCAACAAGCGCGCGGGCGAGGTGCTGTCATACCTTGACAGATTTGCCGAGGCGGGAATATCACTCTGCACACAGATTGTACTCTGCCGCGGGATAAACGACGGAAAGGCGCTCGAAAAGACAATGCGCGACCTTGCAAAGCTGTATCCTGCGCTTGTGAGTTGCGCCATTGTTCCTGCGGGGCTTACAAAATACCGCGACAAGCTCTATCCTCTATCCGGCTTTGACCAAACCGAGGCGGGAAAGGTCATAGACACGGTTGAAAGCTTTGCCGAAGAATGTCTTGAAAAGTACGGCTCGCGCCTTTTCTTCTGCTCCGATGAGTTTTATCTGACAGCGGAAAGGGAGCTTCCGTGCGAGGAATATTACGAGGGATATTCGCAACTTGAAAACGGAGTGGGCATGCTTACGTCTCTTCGGACCGAGTTCGATTTTGCCCTTGATGACGCAGAGGAGCTGATCGCGCGCTTCAGAGCGGAAAGAAGCGGAAAGCGTACCGTTTCTGTCGCCACGGGCGCGGCGGCATATGACAGCATATCCGATATGGCAAGACGTCTTGCGGAACGCGTCGGAGAAGATAAGCTTGATGTCAAGGTCTATAAAATAATAAACCACTTTTTCGGGGAGACGATAACGGTCTCCGGGCTTCTCACGGGAACAGACATGGAGGATCAGCTCAAAGGAAAAGAGCTTGGCGAGGAGCTGTTTATTCCCGCAAACACATTGAAGGCCGATGAGGATATTTTTCTTGACGACAAAACTCCTAAGTGGCTTTCCGAATCGCTTCGGGTGAAGGTAACTCCGTCGGACGACTCGGGTGATGGATTTATACATAATTTGCTCGGTATCTGAACAAAAATAACATATTAAGAAAGGATTTCCCCTGCGGAAAATGCCTGATGGGTCGGGCATGGAACTTATCATGAAAAAGAAACTTTTGGCACTGCTTTTTGCGTTTCTTATGCTTCTGTCTGTCTCTTCCTGCAAAAAATCCGGCGGTGACGAAACGGACGATTCCACAGCGAACACAGGCGCGGAGGAAACATCGAATCTTTCGGCATCCGATTACACGGTTACAATCCGTGAGGACATTCAGGTTGTACATGAGAGCGAGGACGGAAGAAGAAGCACAAAGACGCTCCGCTATCCTGAGCTTTCCGGAATGGCTGACGCAGAGCTTGAAAAAAGCATAAACGACGCTTTCAGGAGCGCCGCTGAGGCAGAATACAAAAAGAATCTGCCCGATGTTGATATATATATCATTGAGGATACGCTTTTTAACTACGAGGTGGCAAGCGTTGAGGTGACATACCTCTCAAACAAGTTTATCTCCGTAAGAAACTCGGTATATCTTATGACGTCTGTTTTGGACATTCCCGATGAGCCTGTATACTGCATCAACATGACGCTTGACGACGGAAAGATACTTGACGAGGACGACATTTTCGGCGATTTCAATGCGGCGGCATCGAAATTTATCGACGGCAGATTCAGCCAGGTATACGGCATAGACAATCTTATGGCGGAGACCAGCTTTGAGGACATGATTCTTCAGTATAAGAGCGACTATGCAAGCTATCCCGAAGTGTGGTTTACACCCGAGCTTTTCTGCATGAATATAGACCTTGTCCCCGCGCTCGGCACAAGCGCAGGATTCTCGATTCCGCTGTCTGAGGCTGAAGAATTTCTTCAGTTCATGCCGGAAAAATAATCAAAAAGAAAGAGCTTTAAAATGTCAAAACCTGTTATTGCAATTGTCGGCAGACCTAACGTCGGCAAGAGCACCCTTTTCAATAAACTGATAGGAGAGCGCCGCTCCATTGTCGAGGATACCCCCGGCGTGACGCGCGACCGCATATACGGAGAAACCGAATGGCGGGGAAGAAAGCTTGTTATAATAGACACCGGCGGCATTGAGCCGAAAACGGACGATATAATTCTAAGTCAGATGAAAATGCAGGCGGAGATCGCCATTGAAAGCGCCGATGTCATCATTTTCATGTGCGATGTCAGGAGCGGACTTGTGGCAGACGACAGGGAAATTGCCGTCATGCTCAAAAAGAGCGGCAAACCGATAGTGCCGTGCATCAACAAATGCGATTCTGTCGGCGCGCTCCCTTACGAATACTATGAATTTTATGAGCTTGGCTTTGAAACAGACCCGGTCGCGGTCTCGTCAATCCACGGAAGCGGCAGCGGAGACCTTCTCGATGCCTGTCTTGACGTGCTTCCGCAGAGCGATGGCGAGGAAGAGGACGACGACTCGATAAAAGTCGCCGTTATCGGCAAGCCGAACGCGGGGAAATCCTCAATCATCAACCGAATAGTGGGGACGGAGCGGCTTATAGTTTCAAACATTCCCGGAACGACGCGGGACGCCGTCGATACCAAGGTGGAGAATGAATACGGCAAATTCACTTTCATTGACACTGCCGGAATACGCCGTCAGGCAAAAATAGACGATAAAATAGAAAAATACAGCGTTCTGCGCGCTCATATGGCGGTGGAACGCGCCGACGTATGCCTTATCATGATAGACGCGGAAAAGGGCATCACCGAGCAGGACGAAAAAATTGCCGGAATTGCTCATGAGGCGGGAAAGGCATCTATTATCGTCATGAACAAATGGGATTCGGTGGAAAAAGACAATTCAACCGTAAACAAGGTCACATCGGATGTTTACAACGCGCTTTCGTATATGACATATGCCCCGATTCAGTTCGTTTCCGCGCTCACGGGTCAGCGTGTTTCAAAGCTGTTTGAGCAGATAAAATACGTTTACGGTCAGAGCGTCATGCGTGTGTCGACCGGAATGCTGAACGACGTGCTCGGCGAGGCGACGATGCGCACTCAGCCGCCGTCGGACAAGGGAAGACGGCTTAAGATATACTATATGACGCAGGTTTCGGCAGCACCGCCCACCTTTGTTATATTTTGCAATAATGTCGAACTGTTCCATTTTTCGTATCAGAGATACATTGAAAATTGCCTAAGAGACACTTTCGGCTTCAAGGGAACTCCGATAAGGCTGATAATCCGCCAGAAGGGCGATGAGGCATAAACGAGGTAAAAATGTTTGTAGATAACGTGAAAATATATCTGAAGGCGGGAAACGGCGGAAACGGTTGCGTTTCCTTCAGACGCGAAAAATATGTTGCCCGCGGAGGACCCGACGGCGGCGACGGCGGAAACGGCGGAAATATCGTTTTCCGCGTTGACGAAGGCTCGAACACACTGCTTGCATTCAGATACAAGCGCAAATTCATCGCAAAAAACGGAGGAGACGGCTCGGGAGCGAAGTTTCACGGTGCAAACGGCGAGGACCTTGAAATACTTGTTCCGCCCGGAACGCTGATAAAGGACGCCGAAAGCGGGAAGATAATCAAGGATATGTCAGACGACAAGCCTTTTGTCTGTTGCCGCGGAGGCAGAGGAGGCTGGGGAAACAAGCATTTTGCAACGCCGACAAGACAAGTGCCTATGTTTGCCAAAAACGGCACTCAGGGCGAGGAAAAGGAAGTAATTCTTGAACTTAAGATGCTTGCCGACGTCGGACTTATAGGTTTTCCGAATGTCGGAAAGTCGTCAATACTCTCGCGCATAAGCTCGGCAAAGCCGAAAATTGCAGATTATCATTTTACAACGCTTTCTCCGAATTTGGGCGTCGTAAAAACGGGAGATGAAAGCGGCTTTGTCGCCGCCGACATTCCCGGACTTATCGAGGGCGCTGCAGACGGCGCGGGTCTCGGACACGCGTTTCTGCGCCATGTTGACCGTTGCCGACTGCTTTTGCATGTTGTCGATATTTCGCAGATGGAGGGCAGAAACGCCGTCGAGGATATAAAACGGATAAATTACGAGCTTGAGAGGTACAGTCCCGAGCTTGCCTCCCGTCCGCAGATTATCGTTGCAAACAAGTGCGATATGATAAACGAGGAATATGTTGACATCAAGGCGTTTGAAGAATTTGTCGATGAAAACGAATGGGAAATGATATTTGTTTCCGCCATTACCGGAGAAAATCTCGACGAGCTGGTGCGGCGCGTGTCGGAACGTCTAAGGCTTCTGCCCCCGCTTACGATTTATGAGAGCGACTATTCGCCCGAGGACGAATACGCAAAGTCCGACGAGGGACGGGTTACAACCGTACGCCGTGAGAACGACGCTTTCATCGTTGAGGGCGAGTGGCTTTTCAACCTGCTCGGGCAAATCAACTTCAGCGATTATGAGTCGCTTAACTATTTCCAGAAGGTTCTGATAAAATCAGGCGTCATAAAGCTGCTTGAGGAAAACGGGGCAAAGGACGGAGACACTGTTGTTATATACGACTTTGAGTTTGACTTTGTGAAGTGACAAGCGGATAACCTCTATCTTAAATGCGCAAAAAAAGGCAAGTATAAGGAGGCCGAAATATGAATATATGGCATGACATAAGTCCGGAAAGAATCTCTCCCGAGGATTTCTGCGCCGTTATTGAAATCTCAAAGGGAAGCAATTGCAAATACGAGCTTGACAAGGAGACGGGACTGCTACGACTTGACCGTATTCTGTATACCTCGACTCATTACCCGGCAAATTACGGCTTTATTCCGCGCACCTATGCGGACGATAAGGACCCGCTCGACGTTCTTGTGCTGTGTTCGGAACCGATATTGCCGATGACGCTCATGCAGGTGCATCCGATAGGCGCTTTGCGTATGATAGACGGCGGCGCGCTTGATGATAAAATCATCGCCGTTCCTTTCTCAGACCCCAGCTATAACGGAATCACTTCCATAGACGACCTGCCTCATCATATATTCGATGAAATGATGCATTTTTTCAGCGTTTACAAGCAGCTTGAGAACAAGCAGACTGCCGTGAAGTCGCTTTACAGCAGGGAAGAAGCGCAAGGGATAATCCGGGAGTGCATTGAGGCATATAAGAAGAAATTCGGATAAAAAAAGAAAAATGAGCAGATGCGAGAAAAGGTTTTCTTCGCATCTGCTCATTTTTTACATGGTAGATCCTATGATTTGCGATATTCGCAAATCATAGGATCTGGAAATAAAACTATGTATTTTTTTTTGTATCGCTTGAAGCAAGGAATGTACCTATCATCATAATGAGAAGAGCAATTATAAACGAGATTGACGGTAATTCCCGGAATATGAGCAGCGACAAGCCCGCCCCGACAAACGGTGCAACCGCATAATATGTGCTTGTCTTTGCCGCGCCTAAATCCCGCTGTGCATAGATGTAAAAATAAATGCTTAAACCGTATGCGACAAAGCCGAGAAGTAAAGCGCAAACAACATACAGTATATTCGGAATATGTTCACCTAAAGCAAGTGCAATCGCAAAAGAGCCAAGACCGGACCCAAGCCCTTTTATGACAACAATTTCGAGCGGATTTTTCGAAGAAAGCATACGGGTGCAGTTGTTTTCAAATCCCCAGCATACGCAAGCGAGAATAACGAATATCGAGCCGTAAGAAAAGGATAAACTGCTCATATCTTCAAACGAAAGTATGATGCTTGAAACCGTTACAAACGCGATTGCAAGCCAAAGCCGCTTTGAGATTGCCTCTTTGAATATGACAAGCGCAATAACCGACGTTGCAACGATTTCAAAGTTGTTAAGCAAAGAAGCGTTTGCGGCGGTTGTCATGGTAAGGCCAATCATAAGGAAAATCGGGGCGGCAATATCAAGCACTACCATACCGACGGTAAACGGCAGTTCTTTTCTTGTCAGCGGCTGTTCCTTTTCTTTTTTGCCCGTAAGACGACGGATAAATCCGGCAATGAAAATCCCTGTTCCCGCGCCGAGGTATAGAAAAGCCGCCATCATGACTTCTGGAATTTTATTCAAAAGAAGCTTTGAAAACGGAGAACTTATTGCATAAAGTACCGCCGCAAACAGGGCAAAAAAGGTGGCTTTTTTCTGTTTTGAGTTCATAATTGCTCTCGCTTTTTAATATTTTGCCTTTTGAACGGCAGTTCCTTATGCTCAAGCCGGCAGAGGAGCGCGGCGAGCGGAAGAATGATAACGGAAGAAGCCAGATTTCCGAGCGCGTGAACCACGTCCCACGGAAAGCCTGCCGCAATCCAGGCAAGGGTCGTTTTAAAGTCAAAGCCGTAAAGCAATGCCTGCGCGGGAGCATAAAGCGTTCCAAAGGAAATTCCGTGCAGAAAGCAGAGCGCAGAGCAGAGCAGAGCACATACTGCGGCAGGCAGTTTTCTCGGCAGAAGCATTGCAAGCCCCCAAAGCACCGTCCAGATATAAAGATACGGAATCCACCATGCGGCAAAGCCCGAAAACAGACCGTTCAGAAAAACATAGATGTAAATAGGTATAAGCGCTTTTTTTCTGTAAACAAGCGTGTAAAGAACCGTTAATGCCGAAAGAAAATGTACGTTCGGCGCCCATTCCATGAGTATCTTTGAAAGATACATAATGGTTCCGAGCATGGCAAAAACAGTGATTTCGTGAACGGAATTCCTTTTCTTTTTACCGTACTCCGGCATCGTGTCAGCCGACCGTGTATTCTATCGAGAACGAATCGCCGTCCGCTATCGGAGTTGTATCAACGCCTGTCATAAGGTACTCGCCGTCCTTATAGAACGCCCAGTATGCGCCGTCCTTGTCATAGTCGGCGGTCTCGCCGCAAACGACCTTCACGTAAAGACCGAATTCGCTCTCTTCACCTTCGATAAGGTTTTCCTGCTCAAGCGCGCCGCGCAGAAATTCCTCGTCTGTGGTGATGGAAAAGTCCTTTGATGTGCCGTCGGCACTTTTTACGGTGACGGTGATAGTCACCTTTTGCGCTTCCTCTGCGCCTTTTCCGTCGGTATCGGCAGATGTGCCGCCGCTTTGAATGTCTGCTGCCGTGGAAGAGCTGTCAACGCTGTCGTCACTGTTTTCTTTGTTTCCGCATGATGCGAATGCCGCCGTCATCGCCGCAACGATTACGAGCACAAGCATAAGAGAAAACAAACGCGTCATAAAGTTTGTTTTTTTCATGTTGTTTTCCTTTCTTTTTCGGGTTTTTCCCGTTTTTTTCAGATAAAGGAGAAGCTTTTCCGGCGCTCGCGGCGTTTCTTCTTCGGGGCAAGTCTTTCGGCTCGGACATATAAGACCGACGCAGCCTTCTCGGACATAAATCCAATGGCTTTTTCCGCGTTGCGGCGCGGCGTGGCGGTCATGTTCCATACGGCGACGTGCTCGCTCGGGATTCTCACCCGATTCCTTGTTGGGTCACAGAGGACACCCCTTCACTTTATCCTTGCTATTATAATATTTTCTTCAAATATTGTCAAGCACGGAAGGTATATTTTGGGGATTGACAAGGAAAAAAATGTGTGTTAGAATAAAAATGTAATTTGGTGTAAAAAAACGTAAGTTGTTTCCGAATCTGATTAACCGCTTCAGGGAGAGGTACACGAAAAATGAAAAAATTGAAGCCTGTTTTGATTGCACTTACCGCTGCCGTTCTTGCTGCGGTGCTTTTTGCCGTTATTACCGCAGTAAACGAAAAACCTCAGGACGAAGCGCTTTATGTGTCGCTTGCCGGGCTTTTCGGCTTCGACGGAGACGAAAATGACCTTCTTACACGCGCGGACGCGCTTCATATGCTCCTCTGCGTTATAAATGAGGATATTGCGGCTCTGGACGCCGACAGTCCCTCTTTCTTTTCCGATGTGAGCGGAACGTCAAAGAAGGAAGCAGACTATGCTTTCGCAAACGGAATTGCTGTCGGAGACGGCGAAGCTCTTTTCTTCCCGGACCGCGGAATAACTCTCGAGGAAATGCTTTCGATGGTTCTGCGTGTGCTCGGCTCAGCTCCGGCAGACGGAGCTGAGGCGCTTGAGCTTGCCGATTCCCTGAGAATATATCCTCAGTGCGATATAAATTTGATGCGCTTTGAGATTACAAGGGGACAGTGCGCCGAAATTCTCTGGAATCTGCTAAGCTCCGCAAAGCCGGGCGCCGGCGGCGCAACATATGCGGACGCGCTCGTTTCGGCAGGAAAATATGCTTCTTCTGATTTTGATGAAATAAGAACAAGCGTGCAGTATGATTTTGACGCACAGCATACCGTGCTTACAGACAAGATATTTGAAACAACAACAGCCGATACCGAAGAGAAAGAGAGCACCGGCAAGGATACAACCGATGATGAAAGCGGATGGAGCCCGATCTGGCGTCCTTAACGCAAAATAAAAAACATCAGCCGCAGACATTTTTGTCTGCGGCTGATGTTTTTTGTTTCAGTCAAATTCCAAAGGCTCGGTACGGACAGAGCTTCTCGGAACAGCCATATAGTCGGCTACCTCGTCGCGCCAGCGCAGGTAGTGCGCGGTCTTTTTGTGCTCTGCTGCCGCCTCGTCGTCCTTATATACTTCGTAAAGATAGAATTTTGAGGGATCATCTCTGCTCTGAAGCACGTCAAAACGGACGTTCCCCGGCTCTTTTCTGGAATTTTCGTGATTGTAGCTTGTGATTTTACGGAATGCCTCGATTTTGTCGGGCTTTACGTTTACGGTAACGATTGTGGCTGTCATTTGCTCTCCTCCTTAATCGCTGTCCTTTATGTTCCAGGTCAGAATACTGACCGCGTTTGA
>JBJFAQ010000261.1:0-2339 GCA_051887995.1 Eubacteriales bacterium | reverse complement strand
TCGTCGCTAAGGTCTGCAAGGGCGGCTCTTACGGTTTGCGGCGTCTGGTCGGGAAGCCATAGCCTTGCAAATCGCTTCCCCGTGGGGGCGGGCATCGGCATTTCCTCACCGAAGCCAAACGCGCTTCGTATGCAAAGCCTCACAATGATTTCTCCCTCGCGGTCTGCGTCCCCTGCGTTAATTATTGTGTCGATATCCGGTCGGTTGCAGAGCGCTTTTATCACTTCAAACTGCCGTTTGACTCCGGCGTCGGTTTTCTTATCCGCGCCCTTGCGCAGCTCAAAGTCAAAGGTCGTCGGGAAGCACGGAAGATTTTCCATTGTCCAGCGCCCGCTCCCGTCCGGAGAGGGATTGTAATGCTCGATGTCCGCGAGAGAAAACAAATGCCCGAACGCCCAAGTTATAATATATTCTTTTCCCTGTATAAAACCGTTTCCTTTGACCGTGTCGCCTATGGCGGCGGCAATGTTTCGGGCAAGGCTCGGTTTTTCGGCAATAATCAGTTTCATAATTTGTCCTTAAAATAAAAGCCTCCGTACCTTGAGGAGGCTTTTCGTTTTATGTTTTTTTCGGGCGCATTATTTTATAAGCGTCAGCTTTTGCTTCAGGTTTCTTATTGTAAAAGACGTTCCTCCGTTTGCGTACTCGCCGTCCACAGTCCATGGAACGCTCGTCTCGCAGGAAAATTGGAGATTTGAAGCCTTGAAGCAGTCTATCATGTCGGAATTCATATATTCAGACGTCAAAAGCGCCATGATAATGCTGTTAAGGTTGTTCAGATTTTTAGGATTCTTTATGAGAACTACCTCAAACAGACCGTCGCTCATGTCAACAAGCTCAGGCTTGAGCTTGACAATGCCGCCTACTGAGGTGGAATTGGCAATGCCGCCGAAGATATATTCGTTTTCAAATACTTCATTTTCGGTTTCAATACGGACATGAACCGGCTTTATTGAGCTTAAATCCTTTATTCCTTCAAGAATATATGCCATGTGACCGACGGCGTTCTTTGTTTCCTGCGGCGTTGTGTAGGACGCTGACGTAAACGCACCGAATGAGGCTATGTAGGTAAAGTAAACAGAGCCGAACGAGCCGATGTCGAGTTTGCACGGAGTACCTGTTGCAATTGCCTCCGCGGCGGTTTTAATGTCTGAGGAAAGCCCGATGCTGTTTGCAAAATCGTTTGTGCTTCCCGCCGGGATGTAGCCGATCGGAGTTTCGTGCCCGCCCTGCATCATTCCTTTTACCACTTCATTGAGAGTTCCGTCTCCGCCGCAGCAGGCGACAATGTCAAAATCCGCCCCCTCTTTTTCGGCGATTTCCGTCGCATGTCCGCGGCATGATGTGATGGCGACCGACACCTTAAAATCGTTTTTGCAGAAAACGTTTACAATGTCGAAAAGCGCGATTTTCGATTTCATTTTCCCCGCAACCGGGTTAATTATAAGCAGTATTTTTTTACTCATTTTCCTCTCCGTATAAGAAAGAAATAAATAAAGCATGCACTCAGAGCCTAGCGGCTCGGCGTGGCAGAAGCGCATCACCTATATTATATCATATACCGAAATTTTGTCAATCGGGAAATGAGCATATTGAGTTATACGATGATATATTTTGGAGAAAACCGCCTTTTTATTAGGTGAATAATGCCTATGATAAGCGCTGTCAGCAGAAATGACGCACTAAATGACAGGTTTTGAAAAATCGGAATATAATAAAGCGCCTTAACAATAAATCCGTGCAGGACGTATACGGCGGTCGTGTTCGCTCCGACGGCGGAGGCCGCAAAGACGTGCTCGGTCATAAATGTGAGCAGAAAGAATATAAGAAGGAAGCCGATGAAAAGCAGAGCGGCGTTCAAGGCAATCCCCGAGAGAAAGCTTTCATATTGGCAGTCTCCCGATCGCCAAAGAAGCGGCAAGCTCAGGCTTTTCCGAAGGAAGAACACTCCGAAAGCGCCGACTGAGAGGGCGCATATGCCGTATGGACGGTATCGTTTCCACTCTATGCTTCGCGGGCAGAATAGTCCCGCAAGGAAAAATGGAAAAAAGGCGGCAGTACGCGAAAGTGAAAGTGTTCTTCCGAGGTGTCCGAGGGAGAGGAGGAATACACTCAGAGCCGAGAAGAATATAAAAAGTGTAAGTTTGACCGATTTTGTGTTGAATTTAGGAAATTTTTCCGTAAGAGCCGACCATAAAAGAGCGCCGAAAAGCCAAAACACCAAACTCAGCAGGTACCACAGATGAAAATACGGGGTAAGAATTATGTTTTTTCGCTCAAAATGCCATGTAACTGCGGTACATATGCTCTGCGTCCCCGCGTAAAGCGCCGCGGCATTA
>JBJFAQ010000260.1:0-2346 GCA_051887995.1 Eubacteriales bacterium | reverse complement strand
GGTCGATACTGTCCCAGTATTTCAGAGTGTCAGGCTCTCTCTGAGGCAGATTTGCTCTCATTGAGAACCCTGTAACGGGCAGGTTTAGCGTACTTGTGTAGTCCTTAGACATAGAATCAGATCTCCTTTATGTGTTAGGTGTGTTTTTCTTTGCAATTACGCGCTCGTTTATTTTTCCGAGCACATTTTTAAGCTCAGCCATGTTTTTATCGGGTGAGCTGTGAGCCGACGAAATTTTTTCCTCTGAGCCGTCCGGCTTTGTCGAATCCATCATTTGCTTGAGGGACGCAAGGAGGTCGTTTGAACTGCTCAGATTTTCCGAACTGTCTTTCGGCATGAATATTTTGGCGGGGACGGGGGTGTGCTTTGCGCCGCGTGTTTCATCACGATTTTTGCCTTTTTCACTCGGCTCTTTTTCTATATAAAATTGACTTTGAGGCTTGGTTTCGGAGAGCCCAATACCGGATTTTTTCTCTTTTTCTCCGGTTTTCTCTTCGCCTGTGCGCTCAGAGAAGGAGAGGTCGGCTGATACGGGCTTGACGCTTGTTTCTGAGGCGTTTTCGCCGTCGGATTCCTCTTCGTCCGATGTTATATTCGGAATTTCAGCTTCATTTGCAATGTCTTCTATCGGAAAAGCGGCGGTGCGGACGTCTTTCGGTTCGTCATGACCGAATACCGTATCATAAGAGGAGCTGTCTGACGGGTTCTCCGAGCCAAAATCCGCGCGGTCGGACTTTTCGATTTTTCTGTCTCGCATTTCGGAGACTGTTCCGAGCATTTCGCCGAGTTTTGCATAAAGAAAGTCGCAGAAGCCCGAATATGTACGGTCAAGCTCCGAAAGAAGCTGCTCTTTTTGCTTTATTTCATTGTCGATAAACTTTCTTTTTTGCAGAATTTCTTTGTCAAGTTCTGCAAGCATGGCTTCACGATTTGCATTTAACGCGTCGAGCGCTTCCTTATTTTTTCTCTCGGCGTCGGAGAGCAGGGCAGAGCACTTTTCGCCTGCCTTTTTTAACATTTCGCCCGATTCTTTTTCGGCACGGGAAAGAATTTCCGATGCTGAAGTCTTTGCGTTTACCACAAGGTTTCTTGCCTCGCCGAATTTTGTGCGGTATTCGTTGTATACCGCTTCTATTTTTGCAAGGTTGGAAGAATACCTTTCTGCTTTTTTCTCAAGCTCTTCGTTTTCTTTTTTCAGATTTTCCGCAAGAGAGGCAATAGCTGTTTTTTCGTCGATGAGGTCGTTGTTGGCGATTTCAAATTCCTTGTTTGCGTCTTCAAGGTCATCGCAATAGCGAAGCAGCGCGTCAACGGCGGCGTCGACTTCCTCGGGATTATATCCGCGCATGCATTTGTTGAACTTGCGGTCAAAATTTTCCGATACACTCATGGTCTGCCTCCTTGTTTTTATGGGTTTATGGGCGGCGAAATCATATATATTTTCTTGCGACAAGCCGTATCCGCCCTTTTTTTGTTTCCGATGTTATATCATCTATTATAAACTTGCCGTGACCGCGTGCGGAGATTGTATCTCCGGGAGATACTCTTGCGTCCGGTTTTGTAACTGTCTCGCCGCAAAGCTCGGCAAAGCCCGCGAGAATTTTTTCCTTGGCTTTTTCTCTGCTCTCGCCAATAAGGGAAGCAAGTACGGAGTCAAATCGGTCGGATGCTACCGTTCCGCAGACGGGTTTTGTTTTTCTTTCATATTTAAATCCGGAATTTTCAGGGAGAATTTTCACCTTTACTTTATCCGTGCCTATTTTGTCGCAACTTGTCATGATAAGCGCGGCAACGGGAACCGCGGCAAAAACAACAGAGGAAAAATCCGACGTCGGGCAAATATCTCCGAGCGCCGCTCTGTCGATTCCCAGATTCAGAAGCGCACCGAGATAATCACGGTGCGAAAGCGTGCGAAAGCCGCTGCCGCATATTTCAATTGCTTTTATTTTTTCCTCAAGTTCTTCTCCGATAACCGAAGTCACTGCATTAAAGTCCGTAATGTCCGGAACGGACGCTTCATAAAAGTCCGGCAGGAAAAAAACGCACTTTCTTTCCGCATGAGGATAGCCGCCGTAGAAAAACGCCCGTGAGGCAAGCCCCATGTGATTTATCCACTCCGCGCCGTACTTCTGCTCTGAAGGCGACAGAAACGCGGTACTTGCCGTTATTCCGCGTTCCGACATTGCCGCAAGATCCGAAAGCCGCGCACGGAGCTTTTTAAGCTCAGATTCCTCCATATCTTGACAGGAGAGACGAAAGAAAAAACAGGATAAGATAGGCGGCAAAGAAGGAAATGTCAAGCGGACAGTTTCTGAGTGCGTCTATGCGGTCTACAATCAGCCTTAC
>JBJFAQ010000259.1:0-10600 GCA_051887995.1 Eubacteriales bacterium | reverse complement strand
GAAAGCCTTCTCGGACTTGTTTTTGCGTATCTTCCGGGTATAAAGCTCGGACTTGCAAATATAGTCGTGACGTTTGCGTATTTTTACATGTCGCGGTGGGAAGCAGCCGCGGTGTCGTTTTGCAGGGTGCTTATAATGGGGCTTCTTTTCGGCAACGCGGTGTCGTTTATGTATTCTCTCGGCGGCGCTGTACTCGCATATGCGGGGCTTGTCACGGCGGAACGCTTCGGGGAGAAGATCAGCTTTATCGGAACGTCCGTGCTCTGCGCCTGCCTTCATAACATCGGGCAGATTTTTGTTGCCGCCTGTTTTTTCGGCGCGGGAATATTGCCATATTACCTTCCGTATCTGCTCCTCGGAGGAGCACTGCTCGGCGCCCTTACCGGGGCACTGCTCAATCTTATCTCAAACAAATATAAGAAAGTGATGGGACAATGAAACGAATTGTATCCATATTGATTATTTTCTGCATGGCGCTTCCGCTCTCGGGCTGTGCCGCAAAAGAAAATTATATAAGCGGCTCTTTTTTCGCCATGGACACTGTTATTGAACTGAAAATAGCGAAAGGCGACTATGATGCGGAGGAGCTTTTTGACGAATGTGAGAAAATAGTATCTGAAATAGAGAATGATATTTCCTCAACGGCAGAGGGCAGCAGCACGTTTATTGCGAACACCGATATAGACGTAATGCTTGATTCGGGCAATTTTTTTGAAGAACTGCTCACGATTTCGCTTGACGCGGCACAAAAAACGGACGGGGCGTTCGACGTGACCGTCGGAACGCTCAAACAGCTTTGGGAAAACGCCGCCTCAGGAGGCAAAGAGCCGCAGAAGGAAGATATCGAGAAGGCAAAGACATATGTCGGACAGGCTCTTGTCTCCGTGTCGGAAAATAAAGTTGAAAAGGCGTTCAAGGAGACAAGGATAGACTTCGGCGCTGTCGGAAAAGGCTATGCCGAGGAAAAAGTGGTCGAATATCTTATCAGCCGGGGCGTTTCGGGAGGAATTATATCCTTCGGCGGAAATATCGCCGTTTTCGGTGAAAAGAGCGACGGCTCTGAATACCGTGTCTCTGTGCGCGACCCTTTTGATGCGGAGAACATTCTTGGTGTTGTGAGCATGGAATCGGGATATGTGTCTGTTTCAGGTGATTATGAACGTTTTATCGAAATAGACGGGAAGAAATACAACCATATAATTGACCCGCTTACCGGATATCCGGTTGATAACGGGGTACATTCCGCCGCTGTTGTGTGTGAGGACGGCGCGCTTGCCGATATTCTTTCCACGGCGCTTTTCGTTATGGGAAAGGAAAGGGCGATTGAGTTCTGGCGGTCCGGGACATACGATTTTGAAGCTATAATTGTCACAGACGACGGCGTTTTCGCCACAGCAGGGCTTCAAAGCGCTTTTGATGCACGTAAAGGGCTTGATATTGTATATGAGGAGCGGTAAAAAGGGCGCGTATTGACAAAAAAACGCTTTTTGTGGTATAATAGATATAATATTGAAATATCTTTTCTTAAACCGAGGAACAGCCAATGACCGAAAAAAAGGTGAATCAGATTCTGCCGCCGGATCAGATGCGGCGGCAGTTTGAATATATTGAAAAAATGCGGCTTTATAATCTAAAGCGTTCGTCCGAGCGCGGAAGTAAGCTCAAAGCATATGTTCTGACTTTCGGATGTCAGCAGAATGAGGCCGACAGCGAAAAGCTCGCCGGAATGGCGTCGGACATGGGCTATGAAAAAACGGATTTGCCCGAGGAGGCAGACCTTATCATAGTCAACACCTGCGCGGTGCGCGAGCACGCCGAAAAAAAGGCGCTTTCGACTATCGGACAGTTCAAGCATCTTAAAGAAAAAAATCCCGACCTCATGATAGGCGTATGCGGCTGTATGGTGACGCAGGAGCACAGAAAAGATGAAATAAAGCACAGCTATCCATATGTTGACTTTGTGTTCGGTACATCGTCTCTGCACCGCCTCCCTGAGCTGCTTGCGGAAAAGACCTTCGGCGGGAAGCGCCTGTTTTGCCCAGAGGAGAAAGAATATCTTGTGGCGGAAGGAATGACAGTTCATAGGGAAAGCAGCTACAAGGCGTGGGTAAGCATAATGTACGGCTGCAACAATTTCTGCTCTTACTGCATTGTGCCGTATGTTCGCGGCAGAGAACGCAGCCGCCGTCCGGAGGACATAGAGAAAGAAACTGCGTTTCTTATAAAAAGCGGGTACAAGGACATAACTTTGCTCGGTCAGAATGTCAACTCGTATGCAAAGGGCAGCGGATACGGACTTGATTTTGCGGACCTCATGAAGCGCTTAAGCTCCATAGAGGGCGATTTCAGGCTCAGATTTATGACAAGTCACCCGAAGGACGCCTCCGAAAAGCTTATCGACACTATGGCAGAAAATGAAAAGATTGCAAAGCATTTTCATCTGCCGCTTCAGTCCGGCAGTGACCGTATACTCTCGGCGATGAACCGTCATTATTCTAAAGCAGAGTACCTTGAAAAGGTGCGGTATATGAGAGAGAAGATGCCGGATATTGCACTTACGACTGATATTATCGTTGGTTTTCCGGGCGAGACGGAGGAAGACTTTGAGATGACGCTCGATATGCTCAATACGGTGAGATACGATATGATTTTTTCGTTCATATACTCTCCGAGAAAGGGTACTCCCGCCGCGCTTATGAAAGAGCAGGTGCCGGAAGACATAAAGGGAGAGCGCTTCCGCCGTATGCTTGATTTGCAGAACGGAATCTCTCTTGAAAAAAATCTTCCGTTTGTAGGTAAAACCGTAAGGGTGCTTTGCGACGGTATAAGCAAAGGAAATGAAGCGCTTTTAAACGGAAGAACCGAGGGCAATAAAATCGTCTTCTTTGAGGGGGACGAAAAGGACACCGGAAATTTTGTAAATGTCAGAATTGACCGTGCGGAGGCGTTTGCGCTGTACGGCGAAAAAATATAAAATCACAAAGGAGAAACAGATTATGGAAATCATGGAAATTGCCGAGATGCTCGGAAAAGCTATAAAAGAAGACGAGAGAATGAAAAGGCTGAACGAGGCGAAGAAGGAGTACGACTCCGACAAGACGCTCACGGCAAATCTTATTGAATACGACGTTCAGCAGAAGGCACTTTCAAACGAATACGAGAAGGCAGAGAAGGATATGACGCTCATATCCGAAATTCAGAAGAGAGTGGACGAGCTTTATAAAATTATAACCGAGAATCCGATATTCAGTAAGCTTGACGAAGCTCAGACGGCGGTCAATGCTCTGATGAACGAGGTAAACCAGACCATCACATACAACATTACGGGCGAGATGCCCTGCACGCACGACTGCAGCACCTGCGGCGGCTGTCACTGAACCGAACTTTTAGATAAGGGGTAAACTGCCATGACTCCGATGATGGAGCAGTATCTCGGAATAAAGGAAAAGTATAAGGACTTTTTGCTTTTTTACAGGCTCGGAGACTTTTACGAGCTGTTTTTTGACGACGCAAAAACCGCGTCGCGTGAGCTTGAGCTTACGCTGACGGGCAAGGACTGCGGCGAGGCGGAGCGCGCTCCGATGTGCGGCGTTCCGTTCCACGCGGCAGAGACATATATCGGAAGGCTTATCGAAAAGGGATATAAAGTAGCAATCTGCGAACAGATGGAAGACCCGGCGACGGCAAAGGGACTTGTCGAGCGTGACGTTATCCGCGTTGTAACGCCCGGTACACTGCTTGAAACAGACCTGCTGAAAGAAAGCGTTAACAACTATCTCTGCACGGTTTATATCGGCGAGCACGAATGCGGAATAAGCTTTGCTGATGTCTCGACGGCACAGGTTTACGCCACGTCTTTTGAGGGCGCGGATATGTATGCCCGACTTCGGAATGAGCTTGGCACATATGCTCCGAGCGAAATAATATTTAACGTTTCGCTTGCAAAAATCCCGGAAATCTCCGATTTTCTAAGCGAGCGCCTTGACACTCTCGCAGAGGATAATCAGCCGTGGCGTTTTGAATACAAGGACGCGCTTGAGCGCATTGAAGCACAGTTCGGAAAAGAAGAAAGAGATATAATTGCCTCTGAGCGCGCATCGGCGTGCGCTGTCGGCGCTCTTATCGGCTACATAAAGGAAACCCAGCGCGGTGACATTTCATATATCAAGAAGCTGAATATATACAGCGACGGTCAGTATATGCAAATGGATATAAACACAAGGCGGAATCTCGAGCTTGTGGAGACTATGCGCGCAAAGGAGAAAAAAGGCTCGCTTCTATGGGTGCTTGACAAGACGAAAACCGCGGCGGGTGCAAGGATGCTCCGCAAATGGATAGAACATCCTCTCATGTCGCAGAAGAGGATACTTAAGCGTCAGAGCGCGGTTCGGGAATTTTTTGAAAATTTCATGCTCCGTGAGGAAACCGGCGTGCTGCTTTCCGATGTGCTGGATCTTGAACGCCTTATATCAAAAATAGTTTACGGAACGGCGAACGCAAAGGACCTTCGTGCCGTTGCAAACACCATTCGAGTAATTCCCGAGCTTAAAGTGCTGCTTTCGGACTGCACAAGCGGAGAGCTTCAAAGGGTTCTGTCTGAGCTTGATGACCTTTCGGATCTTTATCAGATTATAAATTCCGCAATTGTTGACGATCCGCCGTTTTCACTGCGCGACGGAGGTATAATCCGCGACGGATATAACCCGGATGTGGATTACCTGAGAACGATAATGAGCGACGGCAAGGGCTGGATAACCCGTATTGAAAACGAGGAACGCGAGGCGACCGGCATTAAAACACTGAAAATCGGCTACAACAAGGTTTTCGGCTATTATATTGAGGTCACAAAGTCGAATCTTGCACTTGTACCCGACAGATACATAAGAAAACAAACGCTTATAGGTGCGGAACGCTATATTACGCAGGAGCTTAAGGACAAAGAAGCGACTATTTTAAGCGCTGCGGACAAGATATGCACGGCGGAGTACGACATTTTCCAGCAGATTCGCTCGAAAATAGCCGAAAACAGCGAAAGAGTACAGAAATCGGCGTCACATCTTGCGGAAATCGACGTCTATATGTCTCTCGGAACGGTGGCGGCAAACAACAAATATATTTGCCCCGAGATTACGACCGACGATAAAATATGCGTGAAGGACGGCAGGCATCCGGTTGTCGAGCAGTTCGTAAAGGATACGTATTTTGTTCCGAACGACGTTACTCTTGACTGCGGCGCGAATCGGCTCATGCTTATTACAGGTCCTAACATGGCGGGAAAATCAACTTATATGCGACAGGTGGCGCTTATCAGCGTTATGGCGCAGATCGGCTCTTTTGTCCCCGCTTCCGACGCTCAGATATGCATTGTCGATAAAGTGTTTACACGTGTCGGCGCATCGGACGACCTTGCATCCGGTCAGTCTACTTTCATGCTTGAGATGAACGAGGTCGCATATATTTTAAGCAATGCCACAAGCCGTTCGCTTATTGTATACGATGAAATCGGAAGGGGAACAAGCACCTTTGACGGCATGAGCATTGCCCGCGCCATCGCAGAGTATACAAGCAGCAAAAAGATAGGCGCGAAAACGCTCTTTGCCACACACTACCACGAGCTGACAACGCTTGAGGGCGAATGCGAAGGCGTTATAAACTATAATATCGCGGCAAAAAAGCGCGGGGACAATATCACTTTCCTTAGAAAGATAGTAAGAGGCTCGACCGACGACAGCTACGGCATTGAGGTGGCTAAGCTCGCCGGGCTTCCGAATGAAGTGATAAAGCGCGCAAGGGAAGTGCTTGCGACTATTGAAAAAACCTCGGTGTCCCTTCGTACGAGCGAAAGCGAACCGATAACGGAGGAGGAAGACGACACGCTTATCAGCTTTGACGACTGCCTGCGCGAGAGCGCCGTCGAAGAGATAAAGAATATCGACCTTAACACCCTCTCGCCGTATGAGGCAATGCAGTTCCTTTACGAAATACAGAGGAAGCTGAAATAAATTACATAAGCAAATAGCTTTGGAAAGGAGAGCCTGTGGGAAAGATAAATGTGCTGAGCTTTGCAGTCGCAAATCTGATTGCGGCGGGCGAAGTGGTTGACAGACCGGCGTCGGTAATAAAAGAGCTCATGGAAAACTCAATTGACGCGGGCGCAGACCGCATAACGGTCGAGATTCAGCGCGGTGGAACGGTTTTCATGCGCGTTTCGGACAACGGATGCGGCATGGACGCAGAAGATCTTCCGACGGCTCTCAGACGCCATGCGACAAGCAAAATAAAGGATGCGGAAGACCTTGACGCGATTATGTCACTCGGCTTTCGCGGCGAAGCACTTGCCGCCATTTCCGCTGTTGCCGACGTGAGAATCATTTCAAAAACCCGCGATAATCCTATCGGCGCGATGATAGAATCGCACGGCGGCGCTGTTACGGGCGTTACCGAGCGCGGTGCGTCGGACGGAACGACGGTTATCGTCGAAAATCTGTTTTTTAACGTGCCCGCAAGGCGTAAGTTCCTGAAAAAAGACATAACGGAAGCGATGGCGGTGACGTCCACCGTTGAAAAGGTGGCGCTCTCACATCCTGAGATTGCTTTTCGGTTTATTTCCGACGGCGTGATGAGACTTGAAACCTCCGGCGACGGAAAGGTGAAAAATGCGATATATTCCGTTTTCGGCAGGGATTTTGCTTCCAAAATGCTTGAAGTAAACGCCGAGACAGGCGGAATAAAGGTATATGGGTATACAGGACGCTCCGATAACGTAAGAGCCAACCGAAATTTTCAGAATTTTTTCATAAACGGACGGTATGTAAAGAGCAAAACCGCAATGGCTGCGATAGAACAGGCTTACAGCTCGTATATTCCGCCTGAAAAATTCCCCTGCTGTGTGCTTTTTGTTGAGATTGACCCGAGAACGGTCGATGTAAACGTTCATCCGGCAAAGCTCGAGGTCAAATTTTCAAATGAAAAGCCTGTTTTCGAGAGCATTTACTATGCGGTAAGAAACACACTCGAAAAAAATATAACAAGACCTGAGGTGCGCCTTGAAAACGGTCATGTCTCGGCGGCGGAATACCGCGAAATGACCTCGGGAGGAACAGATGCGGCAAAGCGTACAGCGCCGTATGAAAAGAAGCCGAACCCGATTTCCGCGTTCGTTCCGATTCCGGACCCGTCAGCGCCAAAACCAAGGCAGCTAAGCTGCGATATTACCGCAGGCAAACCTCCGCGGGCTGACATTTCCTCTTTCTCACCGATTCGGCAAGAGCGAAATGCGTCGAATACTGAGGCGGGCGAGCCGAGCGCGTCAGCTCAGATGTTTAATAATACCGGGAAATTTTCCTCTCCATCCTTTTTCGGAATTGCTCCAAAGGAAAAAGGCGCAGAGCCAATAAAAGCACAAAAAGCCGAAGAACCCGCACACTTTGCCGCAAGGGCAGACGTGGCAATGCCTGAAAGTGCCTCGGCAGCACCTGAGGGGGAAAAAAGCGTTCCGGTATACCGTGTTGTCGGCGAGATTTTTAACTCATACATTATTATCGACCTCGTTGAGAAGGTAATGATTGTGGACAAGCACGCGGCGCATGAGAGAATTATTTTTGAGCATTTCAAGGAAATAATGAAAAACCGCGAGCAGGCATCTCAGATGCTGCTTCTTCCGATAGAAGTGCCGCTCGGCACGGACGAGTGCCATGCAATATC
This sequence comes from Eubacteriales bacterium, assembly GCA_051887995.1. Taxonomy (GTDB): domain Bacteria; phylum Bacillota; class Clostridia; order Oscillospirales; family CAG-272; genus SIG710. Next base: position 2,896 of record JBJFAQ010000259.1, on the reverse strand, counting down.
GGAATACCGCGAAGAGATAGAATCGGTGGGCTTCACTTTTGAAATATCGGGCGGTAGGGTAAACGTTTATTCCTCTCCTACGGGAATTGACACCGAAGCCGTGCCGGATATTTTTGAAACACTCGCCGACAGGCTTTTAAAAGGAACGGGAAATGTCTCGATTACACGAGATATTGTATTTGAAAAAGCGCTTTATCAGGCCTCCTGCAAGGCGGCTGTGAAGGCAGGAAGGCATTATGCCGAGGGGCACACGGAATGGCTGTGCCGCAAGCTCATGGAAATGCCGGATATCACCTTCTGCCCGCACGGCAGACCTGTTGCCATTGAAATGACAAAAACAGAGCTTGATAAACAATTTGAAAGGCTGTAATATAAAACATGTTTGATTTGATAAAGGAAGAGGGACGTGCCAGACGCGGATGTCTCCATACCGTTCACGGCGATATTCAGACGCCGGTGTTTATGAATGTGGGCACTTGCGCCGCAATAAAGGGCGGCGTCTCGACAATGGACTTGCTTGACCTTGGTTGTCAGGTTGAGCTGTCAAACACTTATCACCTTCATCTTAGACCTGGAGACAAGCTCATACACGACATGGGCGGACTTCATAAGTTCTTTAACTGGAATAAGCCTGTGCTTACAGACAGCGGCGGATTTCAGGTGTTTTCGCTTGCACAGCTGCGCAAAATAACCGAGGAGGGTGTGAAATTTTCCTCTCACATCGACGGTAAACGCATATTTATGGGGCCCGAGGAAAGTATGCAGATACAGTCGAATCTTGCTTCAACTATTGCGATGGCGTTTGACGAATGTATAGAGAATCCCGCTCCGTATGATTATGTAAAGAACTCCTGCGCGCGGACGGCAAGGTGGTTAGTACGTTGCAAAAATGAGATGGAACGGCTTAACTCACTGCCTGAAACCATAAATAAAAATCAGATGCTTTTCGGAATCGGGCAGGGCAGCACATATGAAGACTTGCGCATCGAGCATATGAAGCAGATAGCGGAGCTTGACCTTGACGGATATGCAATCGGCGGGCTTGCGGTCGGCGAGGAGACCGAGGAGATGTACCGCATTATAGACGCGGTAGAGCCTTATATGCCAAAGTATAAGCCCAGATACCTCATGGGTGTCGGAACTCCGTGCAATATTCTTGAGGCGGTGCATATGGGAGTGGATTTCTTCGACTGCGTAATGCCGAGCCGCAACGCAAGGCACGGCAACCTCTTTACCTGGCACGGAAAAATGAACCTCTGCAATGAAAAATATGCGATGGATGCCCGCCCGTTTGACGAGGGGTGCGGCTGTCCCGCCTGCCGCAATTACAGCAGGGCGTATGTAAGACACCTTATAAAGGCGAAAGAGGCACTCGGTATGCGGCTTGCTGTCATGCATAACCTGTATTTCTACAATGAACTCATGCAGAAGATACGCGACGCGCTCGACGGAGGATATTTTGAGAGCTTCTATCAGAAATATCGCCTGATTCTCGGAGAACGGTCGCAGGACTGATGGCTGAGAAAAAAGGCGTACAGAAGCTGAAGCATCCGATTGCTCCGTTTTTCTCACCTCAGTCAAAGGTAATCATTCTCGGCAGCTTTCCGTCCCCGAAATCGCGCGAGACCGGATTTTACTACGGGCACCCGCAAAACCGTTTCTGGAAGGTCATGGCGTCTCTTTTTTCCGAAAAGACGCCTGAAACAATCCCCCGAAAAGAAAGCGATGCTCGAAAGGCACGGAATCGCGCTGTGGGACGTAATAAAAGAATGTAATATAAGCGGAGCATCGGACAGCTCGATAAAAAGCGCCGTGCCGAACGACATTGCATATCTTGCGGCGTGCACAGAGGCAAAGGCGGTGTTCCTCACCGGAAAGACCGCCTTTTCGCTTTATACCCGTTACTGCTCAGATACCGTGAATCTCCCATATTTTGCCCTGCCCAGCACAAGCGCGGCGAATGCGGCGTTTTCCTGCGAAAGGCTCACCGAATGTTACCGCGTCATTCTCAAATATCTTGATTTGCAATAAAAACAGCTTTTAATTGCAATGAAAAAGCAGAAAGATGCTGTTATAATTAAAGAAAAACTCTTAAACGGAGGATATTCTGATATGAAAATGACTCTCAGATGGTTCGGAACCGGTTATGACAGCGTTACGCTTGATAAAATACGCCAGATTCCGGGCGTGAAGGGCGTTATTACAACGCTTTATAACACAAAGCCGGGCGAGGTATGGACAAGGGAAGCCATTCATGCGCTTAAGGAAGAAGTGGAGAGCGCGGGGCTTGAGATAAGCGGCATTGAAAGCGTCAATATCCATGACGATATCAAAATCGGTCTGCCGACGCGGGACATGTATATCGAAAACTATATAAAGACGCTCGAAAACCTCGGCAAAGAGGATATTCACATGGTCTGCTACAACTTTATGCCGGTTTTCGACTGGACCCGCACCGATCTTGCAAAGCCGCGCCATGACGGCTCGACCGTGCTTGCATACGACCAGAAAGTAGTCGATTCCATTGACCCGCAGGTGTTTTTCAATCAGACCGACGCAAACTCAAATGGGTTTGTAATGCCTGGCTGGGAGCCTGAGCGGCTTGCGCACGTAAAAGAACTGTTTGACGCATACAAGGACGTCACAGCGGATATTCTTTTTGACAATCTCGTGTATTTTCTTAAGGCAATAATGCCGGTCTGCGACAAGTACGATATCAACATGGCGATTCATCCCGATGACCCGGCATGGCCTGTGTTCGGTCTGCCGAGAATAATCACAAACAAGGAGAATATCCACAAGGTACTTGACGCTGTGGACAACAGACACAACGGTCTTACTTTCTGCACAGGTTCTCTCGGAACAGACCTTAAAAATGACCTGCCCGATATCATTC
>JBJFAQ010000258.1:0-10641 GCA_051887995.1 Eubacteriales bacterium | reverse complement strand
CCTTTTTTAAAAGGCGGCGCCAGCCGAGGCGCGTAGCCTCGGTCGCCCACCGCAGTGGACGAAAACCCTGCTCACGCCAGGCTGCCCACCGACGTGGTCGCCCTCTTTCGGCGCTTTCTTGCCGAGGCTTTGCCAAAGAAACTTTTTGGAAAAAGTTTCTTTGGAATCTTCAAAAACTTTTAAAAAGGTTTTTCCCCGAGCGCCTTGCCGAACCCAAAGGGAAATTTTTTGCCCGCCTTTTTTAAAAGGCGGCGAGGGGCGGGGGCGCGTAGCCTCGGTCGCCCACCGCAGTGAGCGAAATCCCCGCGCACGCCAGGCTGCCCCCCGACGTGGGCGTCCCCTTTCGGCGCTTTCTTTTTGCTTAGCTTTTTCTTTGCGCCTGCAAAGCCAAAGAAAAAGCGGCTTCGGATTTGATGAGAGCTTTCATCGCTTTGCCTTTTCAATGGCTTTTTAATCTTTAAGCAAAACCGGGCGCGGGAGCAAAAAGTTCCCGCGCCCGTAAACTCGCGTTATTCTCCGGTGTTTTCACCGTCTTGACCTTGTTTTTCGGCGTCCTCGTCTTTTTTTGCCGCCGCGGCGTTGCGTTCAGCCTGCTGTTTGTTTTCAGCTGAGCTTTCACGCGCCTTTTCCTCAGCGATTACCTCAATTTCCTCGACGGTACAGTTGTCGCGCTCCATTGCGGCGCGGAACTGGTCGCTGTCCATACTTTCGTGGTCATAGAGATACTTTGCGACGAAATGGAGCTTATCCATGTGCTCCTGCAGATAGAAAACGCACTTTTCGTATGCCGCGTCAATGATTGCGCGCACTTCGTCGTCAATCTCGGAGGCGGTTTTTTCCGAATAATTCTTGCCGGAGCTGAAATCGCGTCCGAGGAATACCTCATCACTGCTGTGCTCGTTTCCATAGAGCACAGTACCGAGCTTCGCACTCATACCGTATCGCTCGACCATCGCACGAGCGATTTTCGTCGCCTGCTGAATGTCGTTTGAAGCTCCGGTGGAAATATCGTCAAGCACAAGCTGCTCGGCAACACGTCCGCCAAGGCAGACGATGATATTGTCTATCATCTCGTTTCTGGTCTGAACCATGCGATCCTCCTCCGGAACGCGAATGGTAACTCCGCCCGCGCTTCCGGCAGGAATAATGGTGATATGCTTAACAGGGTCGGACGTCGGACAGCAGAACGCCGCAACGGCGTGCCCCGCCTCATGATACGCGCAGAGCTTGTTGTCCTGCTCGCGACGCTGCTTTGCCTTCTTCTGGGGACCCATGAGAACTTTCATGTACGCGTCCTCGATTTCATCCATACCGATAAGCTCTTTGCCTCGTCTTGCCGCAAGCAGAGCCGCCTCGTTCAAAAGGTTTGCAAGGTCCGCGCCGGTAAAGCCCACGGTTGACTGCGCAATTTTGCGGAAGTTGACCGCCGCTTCAAGCGGCTTGTTCTTTGCATGGACCTTCAGGATTTCCTCGCGCCCCTTGATATCGGGATAACCGACCGTTATCTGGCGGTCAAAACGTCCGGGACGCAGAAGCGCAGGGTCAAGAATATCGGGGCGGTTTGTCGCCGCGATAACGATTATGCCTTCATTTGAGCCGAAGCCGTCCATCTCGACAAGGAGCTGGTTCAGCGTCTGCTCTCTCTCGTCGTGTCCGCCGCCGAGACCCGCGCCGCGGTGACGTCCGACCGCATCTATTTCATCAATGAAAACAATGCTGGCAGGAGATTTCTTTGCCGTGTCAAACAGGTCGCGCACACGCGATGCACCGACACCGACATACATTTCAACGAAATCCGAACCGGAAATTGAGAAGAACGGCACATCCGCCTCTCCCGCGACAGCCTTTGCAAGAAGCGTCTTACCCGTGCCGGGAGGGCCTACAAGCAGTACGCCGTGCGGTATTTTTGCGCCGAGCTTTGTATACTGCTTCGGGTTTTTAAGAAATTCAACGACCTCCTGAAGCTCTGCTTTCTCCTCGTCCGCACCGGCAACATCTGAAAACAGCACTTTCTTCTTGTCCGACGACGCCATTTTAACCCGCGCCTTGCCGAACCCGTTCAGCTTGCCCGCACCGCCTTTTCCTACCGCCTGATTCATAATATAAATCCAGAACGCAATGAAAAGCACGATTATAACGGCATACGGCAGAAGCGAAACCCACCACGGGTATGTCTTTGCCGGCTCGTAGTCAAATTCCGTAAGGATTCCCGCCGCCTTCTGCTCAAGAATAAGATCCCGCAGATCGCTGTAAAATATGCTGAGACTGGCAAGCTGATATCCCGCCTGTCTTCCGTCCTTCAGCGTAAGGGTTATATAGTTGTCGTCGCTCACCTTAAAGGAGGTGACCTCCTCATTCTGGAAATATTCGACGACCTGGCTGTAATCCTCAATCTCGACCACAAGCGTGTCTGCCGTTCTGAATATCCTTGACACGGCAAAAAAGATTATGCCGATCAGAACAACATAGAACAGGATAATTTTTGCATTGTTTTTCATCTGATCTCCCTAAGCGACCGCTGTGCGGCCGTCATTTCTGATAAATTTCCGGCTTCAGAACGCCGACATAAGGCAGTGCGCGATACTTCTCGTCGTAGTCAAGCCCGAAGCCGACTACAAACTTATCCTCGATTACCTTGCCGACATAATCCGGCGTAAAATCGACCTCCCGCCGCGACGGCTTATCAAGCAATGTGCAGGTTCTGACGCTGTTTGCCCCTTTAAGGCGCAGATATTCCGAAAGATGCGAAAGAGTGCGCCCGCTGTCGATTATATCCTCAACCACAATGATATCAACATCTCCGAGATCCCCTCTGTGAAGATCCAGCAGAATATTTATGTTTCCCGTGCTTGACGTTCCTCCGCCGTAGGAGGAGACTTTCATGAAGTCGATTTCGACCGGTACGCTGATCTTCTTCATCAGCTCACCCATGAAAACGACCGAGCCTTTGAGAATACAGAGCAGCAGCAGCTTTTTCTTCGAGCCGCGGTAATCTTCGCTTATCTCATTTGCAATGCGTGTGCAGATACCGTCAATTTCTTTTTCGTCAATAAGTATTTCCGCAATGTCCTGATTTATCATCAAAAAACCTTTCTATGGCGGTTTTCGCCATTTTTTCGCAGCCGTCAGAGCTGCGCTTTGTTGTTTGCCCGGACGTAAAGCGATACGAGAGTCACTTTCCCGCCGTTCTTTTTCTCTCCGCGGTACGCGTCCGCAAGGCCGGGTATCCAGAGAATCCCCTCATCATCGCAGAGTAGCGGATACAGAGCGCGCTCGGACTGCGGCAGCTTTTTCTCGGAGTAAAATCTTCTTACCTCTTTTGAAAAACCGTTAAAACGAATTCTGTCTCCGGCGGCGCGAGTCTTAAGGAAAAGATTACCTTTAATTTTATCAGATTCGATGACAGTGTGTGTAAATAAGTTGTAAATATTTTCACCGTCAATCTGAATTTGCGGTGAGATTTGTGACGGTACGGTGGACAAGTCCGCATACTCCTCCAAAACGGCAATACAGCTCCCGCAGATATTTTGTCCCTGCCGCAGGCTGAAAACAAGCGTTTCGGGCGTTTTTTCGCTTCCTTTTTTTCCCTTTTCCGCGCGTCGGCCTCTCTCGTCGGGCTTAAACACAAGCTCTCCGTCCGCGATTTCCGCGCGGTACTTTCCGGGAACGGACACAGAAGCACCGTTTTTTGCCTCTTTAACAAGTCGAAGCATAGCGTCAATGTGCACGCTCTCCGGTATAACGCCGCTCGCGTCAAATGACGCCTGTGCAAGCGCGCGCCGCAAAAGCGCTCCGGGGAGCGCTGAAAGCGAGGACACCGCCATGCTGCCGCCTTTTTTCATATATTCGCTTGCCGCCTCGTCAAGCACGGCGGCGTCCTCGCGCAGGGCGCGGCAGGCGCGAAGCGCCGCGCCCGCGGCGCGCGGGTTTATCTCATAAAGAACCGGCAGTACCTTCGCCCTTATGAGGTTGCGCGAATATGAAACATCGCCGTTTGTGCTGTCATAAACATAGTCTATGCCGAAATCGCGGCATATATCAAGAATTTCCGCTTTTGTCAGAGACAATATCGGGCGCAGAAGCGTCCCTGTGCCTCTGAACGGGCGCGACGGCGCAATTCCGCAAAGTCCCGAGCCCGTCGTTCCCCTTGCGAGACGGAAAATGACCGTTTCAAGGTTGTCGTCGGCGTTATGCGCCGTGCAAAGAAAGGAAAAGCCCTCGGTGCGCATAACTTTTTCAAAAAAATCGTATCTGACCTCCCGAGCCGCTTCCTCGACGCTCATTTTGCGCATTTTTGCAAGCGCGGGCACGTCCGCGTCGCATACAAAGCATTCGATTCCGTATTCTTTTGCGTGTAAAAGACAAAATTCCCTGTCCCTTTGACCTTCATCGCCACGTATGCCGTGGCTGACATGCGCCGCCGCCGCGCGCACGCCGTTTTTTTTCGCCCAGTCGCAGACAAGTGCGAGCAAAAGCGACGAATCCGCGCCGCCCGAATACGCGACAAGCACAGAGCGTTTATCTCCCTCCGCGCCTGTGGAAATCTCCGGCGGCACAAAGCCTTTTACCGCCGCAAAATCAACCGTTCGCATCGTTTTCTATCGTGCGGAACTTGGTGTACTTTCCTATCCAGCCGAGCTTTACGTTGTTTGTCGAGCCGTGGCGGTTCTTCGCCACTATTACCTCGGCAACGTTCGCCTCCGGCTCAGGCTCATCGCTGTCCGCATTCTTGTAATATTCGCTTCTGTAAAGGAACATAACAACGTCCGCGTCCTGCTCAATCGCACCCGAGTCACGCAGGTCGCTCAGCATCGGCTTCTTGTCCGTTCTCGACTCAGGACCTCTGGAAAGCTGGGCGCAACAGATAACGGGAACCATAAGCTCTTTCGCCATCAGCTTCAGGGCGCGCGAAATCTCCGCGACCTCCTGAACTCTGTTGTCATTTCTGTGATCTCCCTGCATCAGCTGAAGATAGTCGATAACAACAAGCCCTAAGTTGTCCACGCGGCGCAGCTTCGCCTTCATTCCCGTCGCCGTTATGCCGGCGGTGTCGTCAATTAAAATATCGCATTTTGAAAGCCATTCCGCCGTGTGCGCCATCGAGTCCCAATCCTCCGGTGAAAGCTCGCCCGTGCGGAGCTTATATGAATCTATCATCGCCTCACTCGAAACAATACGGGTAACAAGCTGCTCGGCGGACATTTCAAGTGAAAAAATACACACCTTTTTCCCGGTCTGCCTTGCAACGTTCGTCGCAATGTTGAGTGCAAACGAGGTCTTTCCCATACCGGGGCGCGCTCCTATCAGAATGAGGTCGCTTTTGCCCATTCCGGCAAGCACCGAGTCAAGTCCCGAAAAGCCGGTGGGCGTTCCCTGCGTCGCCGCCTTGTCGGTATTGAGCAGGTGCAGGTGGTCGTAGACCTGCATGAGAACATCGCGCACATGAACGAAATTTTTTGTGTCCCGCCCCTGCGCGATGGCAAATATCTTATTTTCAGCGTTGTCAATAATATGAGTGACCTCGTCCTGCTCGCTGTACGCGGTGTCGGATATCTCTCCGCACGCCTCAATGAGCTGGCGCAGAACGCTTTTTTCCTTGACGATACGCGCATAATCCTTTACGTTGAGAGCGTTCGGCACGATCTCGCCGATTGTGCGTATATACTCCTCGCCTCCGGACTTGTCGTAAATGCCCTTGCGGACGAGGGTGTCAATCAGGGTAACAATATCAATTTCATTATTTGTTATAAACAGCTCGTGCATCGCCAGAAAAATCTGGGTGTGCTCCGTAATATAAAAATCGTTTGCGTTTACAATATCCGCTATCTGGTTAAAGGATTCGGGGTCAATTAAAACAGAGCCGAGCAAGGACTGCTCCGCAATCATGGAAAACGGCAGCTTGCGAACAATATCGTCGTTCATGTTGTACATCCTTTCCTTTTGCCGTTTTGGTTAACGGAATTTTACCATATTTCGCCTCCGGCGCACGCCGGAATACGTCAGAGCAGCTTTACGCCGCGTTTTTCACATTCACGCACAATCTCTCCGGGCCAAAAAGAGGACTGCACCTCTCCGATGTGAGCCTTGCGCAAAAAGAACATGCAGATTCTCGACTGCCCGATGCCGCCTCCCATCGTATACGGAAGCTCGCCTGCAAGCAGTGCGCGGTGGAACGGCAGAGCTTCGCGCTCTGTGCAGCCGCGCTCGGCAAGCTGGGCGCGAAGCGCCTTCTCATCGACGCGGATACCCATTGAGGAAAGCTCAAGGGCGATGTCAAGCACCGGATAGTATACTATAAGGTCTCCGTTGAGAGACCAGTCATCGTAGTCGGGAGCTCTTCCGTCATGTATTTGACCGGAGCGTAACTTTCCGCCTATCTGCTCAAGGAATATCGCACCGTATTCACGCACCGCCTTATATTCCCTCTCCTTCGGCGTAAGCGAAGGATATCTGTCCTCAAGCTCCTGCGTCGTGACAAATGTCACTTCCTCCGGAAGCAGGGATTCTATGAAATTGTAATCGTCAACGATAAAGTTCTCGGTGTGACGGACGGCGGAGTAAATATTGCGCACCGCCTTGCGCAGTGTCTCCTCACAGCGCTCCTCTTTTGTGATTATTTTTTCCCAGTCCCACTGATCGACGAAAATCGAGTGTATATTGTCGGTATCCTCGTCGCGGCGGATGGCGTTCATATCGGTGTAAAGTCCCTCTCCGACCTTGAAGTCGTAGAGTTTCAACGCCATGCGCTTCCACTTGGCGAGCGAATGTACTATCTCAAATCTCTCTCCCGAAAAAACCGAAAAATCAACGGGGCGCTCCACTCCGTTCAGCGTGTCGTTGAGTCCGCTCTCGGCGTCGACGAAAATAGGCGCGGAAACACGCGTCAAATTAAGCTCGATAGCAAGGTTGCGCTCAAAGAAATCCTTGATTTTTTTAATCGCATGCTCGGTCTGGCGTACAGTCAGAGAGGAAGAATATCCCTCCGGTATAACGAGTTTTGACATATAAAACACCTCATAATTAAATATAGACTATTTTACCCCTTTTTCTCTCTTTTGTCAATATAAAGCAGGGCGTAATAAAAATTTTCATTCTGCGCGCCTTAAAAAAGAAGGGGCTTATTTGACAAAACAGAAAAATTGTGGTACAATAATATAATTAGTATGGGATATTGTCCTTTACGGCAGGAGGATAAAATATGAATTCAAATGATTTTGCCCCGAACGACGGCTCAGATAAGCCGGAAAACACGCCTCACTCCCCTGACGCCATGCGTCCTCCGAGGCTTTCTCCCGTTTCCGGCGCGCTCCTTACGTCGGCATGTGTTCTGCTTACGGTAATTTACAGCGGATTTTCCTGCGGGGTACTGCCCGCGCAAAGCTCCGCGCTCTTAATAATACTTTTTCTTGCAATTCCCGCGCTCTTTGCTTTCCTGTGCGATACGGCATATCCTTTTCAGACCGCAATTGCCGCCGCGGCGGCGGTAGTTGCCCCGATTGTAATTTACGCCGTATATCCGCAAAAGGAAAGCGGTGTCCTTGTTCTTGTAGGCTCTGTAATCGAGAGCCTTTCTCCCGTCGCCGTAGGCTTTGCGCTTTATATCTCGGTAAAGCGGAAAATGCGCAGAACCGGCGCCATCGTTTTCGCATCGACTGTCTCCGCGCTGCTCTGGCTTGTGCTTATCTGCCTTTCGATATATTATTCGTACGGCTCGCTTGGCGAGAGCACAGTGCTTTCTCTCATTGACGAACTGCGTCTTTCAATGACTGCCTCGCTTGACGAGCAGTTCGCCGCCCTTTCCGAGCTTTACGGCACATCGGTGCTTGCCGACCTTAGTGCCGAAGCGCTTGTCAACAGCATTTTCAATGTTCTGCCGGCAATTTTCACGATACTCCTTACAGTGTCTGTGTACATCATACAGCGTCTGCTGTTTCTCTGCTATTCGGCGTTTCACCTAAAAGACCGCTTTACCCCCGCGATGAAAACATTTGAGGTAAGCGCTCCCTGCGCTGTTATTTTCGCCGTGTGCTATCTGATGTCTGTCATTTTGTATTCAAATAACGGCCCTGCAAAGGCGGTTTTTGACAATCTCAGCATGATTCTTGAGCCGGGACTTGCCGTTACCGGACTGCTTTCCCTTCTCCCGAAGCGCGACGGAAACATGGTTCGCATCGGCTGTTTTCCGATTGCCGCTCTCATCATCGTGTTCTTTATATCCCAAAGCATGGCTCTTTTACTGCTTGCCGTCATCGGAACGGTATTTACCATAAAAAAAGCGTACCTTGCCGCAAAAAACGGACAGGGCGGCAGACCCTGAGCCGAAAATAAAGTTAAGCTGCCGTGAAAGGAGGAGCTCCAAGTGAACAAAGAACCGGAAAACACATCTCCACGCCGCAAGACCGCGCAAAGCGGAAAAAAACCGACGTTTTTTAACTTTCCGCTTGCATTTTTCCTCTGCGTCGGCGCAGGGGCGGCAGTCCTTGCATCGGTCTGGGCGCTGCACGCCTTCTCTTCCGCAGAGCCGCTCTCCCTGCTTGTTTTCGGAACGGTCATCTACGTGTTTCTCGTCCTCCTCATCGTCATATCTCTCGCGCTCGGAGGCAGAAGTGCTTCAAGACGGGAAATTATTCTGCACCGCTTTGACCGTATGCTTGACAATATGGTCTTTCCGTATATAATTACCAACTCATCGGGACTTATAATAAAGCAGAACCGCGCCGCCGAGAAGCTTTTCCCCGGGAAAATTCCGGGCATGCTCTCTCCGGTTTCCTCCGCGCTTCCGTTTCTTTCACCTGAGCTTATCCTGCGCTCGGTCTCCGAGCGCGTGGAGCTGTCATACAAGGTAAACGAGGACGGAGAGGAAAAAACACATTATATTATTTTCAAAAGCACCGAAACTGTGATAGGCGATGAGAAAAAACAGACCGATCCCGGAAAAGGACGCTACTATCTGACGACACTTGTAGACATTACAGAGGAAAAAGAAAGACAGCTTGCCGCCATTCGCCGCCTTGAAAATGAGACGGTTGCCGTCGGCAGGATAGAAATAGACGACCTCAAGGCGTTTTCAGGCGCGAGCGGCGTCTCGGAAAAGGAAGCCGCAGACAAGGTGCGCGAGATTCTGACCGACTGGGCGCTGAAAAACCGCGGAATCATCACGGAGCCGGAAACGCGCAAGTTTATCGTCATGATGCCGCTAAGCTCCCTCAACCGCGCGATAAGGGAAAAATTCCCGATACTTGACACCGTGAGGGAGGCGCTCTCGACAAAAGAGGACGAGCTGACAGTTTCCATGGGCTTTTCCGCAAGCGGCGAGACGCTCTCGGAGCGTATGCACGCCGCAGACCTTGCGTTTGAACAGCGAAAGAGCGGAAACAAGGCGGTTGTTAATACCGGAGGCGAGATGACCTTCTTCGGCAAGGACCGCCGCCGTCAGGTGTCGCGCGGAAGCTCGGAATACCGCCGCATCGGAAATACCCTGCGCCGCCTTATCACAGAGAGCGGCAACGTCCTCATAATGGGGCACAGCCGCCCGGACTATGACAGCATAGGCAGCAATATAGGCGCGTCGCGCCTTGCCTGCGACATCGGGCGCGACTGGCATATCGTAATCAGAGACAAGGACGACGTGAATTTTGCGCGCCTGACCGAGGACCTGCTCACATCGGAGGAATACGAAGGAAAATTCATAAGCGAGGAAGAGGCGCTTGACAGAGTGCGCAGCGACACTCTCCTCATCGTCACGGACGTAAACTGCGCGAAAAATATGGAAAGCCCCGCTCTTTATAAAACGATACGCGGGACGACAGGCGGAAAAATCGTGATTCTCGACCACCACGAAAAAACGGGCGACACCGCCCCCTGCGATTTTTCCTATATCGACACCTCCTGCTCATCGGCGTCCGAGATTATTTCCGGAGTGCTTGAGCTTGCTCTCCACCACCGCCGCCCGACATCGGAGGAGGCTACAATACTGCTTGCCGGCATCATGCTCGACACAAAGAACTTCACCCAGTACGCAAGCCAGAAAACCTACGCCGCCGCGGAATATCTCACCCTGTGTTCAGCCAAAGCAGAGCGCGCAAACCGCTTCTTTGAAGCGGATTACGAGACGTTCAGCGCCGAATACAGCATAGGAGCCGGGGTTTCCCTTTACAGCGACGGGCGAGTTGCCGTCTGCTTCGGACAAGGGCTTGAGGACGAGGCAAAAACGCGGATTGTTATCAGCCGCGTCGCCGACAGGCTTCTGACAATGGAAGGAGTTCTCGCCTCAATCGTCGTCGCGGAATACGAGGGCAGAATAAACGCAAGCGCACGCTCAAACAACGACCAGGTCAACTGCGTAAAACTTGTTGAGGGCGTCGGAGGCGGAAACTTCAACAACGCCGGCGCGCGCTCGACAGAGCTTTCCGTCGAAGAGTTCAGAGAGGTATTGCGCTCGAACATCGACAGGTATTTCAGTGAAAATATTGACGAGAAGGCTGTCGATAGCGAAAAAAACAAAGCTGAAGATATTGACTGACAGAAAATATAAAAAAAGCCCGTCCCCGGGGCAGGAAAAAGACAATGGGGAGAAAGGAACAGGACATGAAAGTTATTCTGACACAGGACGTTAAGGCACAGGGCAAAAAGGGAGACCTT
>JBJFAQ010000257.1:0-10816 GCA_051887995.1 Eubacteriales bacterium | reverse complement strand
AATCAAACCTTTTTTGATGAAAAAAAGGTTGTTTTTTTATTTTTGCGTGGTAGAATTAAACTGACATCAAATGAATCGGGAGGATTTTACAATGTCAAGAAAAGATACTGCACTTAAATATTTTAATGAGCAACCAAGCGAAGTTCGTCTGCGCACCGAAACGGGAATTGAGCTTTACCGCAAGGGAAACGCCCGTATAACGGTAAAAAGAGCGGACGGAACGACTGTCGAAAATTTTGCTGTCGAGGCAGAGCAGAAAAATCACGAATTTCGCTTCGGAGCGAATATTTTTATGCTCGATGAGCTTGAAACCCCGGAAAAGAATCTTATTTACCGCGAAAAATTTGCGGAGCTGTTTAACCTTGCGACTGTTCCTTTTTACTGGAGCGACCTTGAGCCGGAGCAGGGAAAGCCACGCTATGCCGCGGATTCTCCGAAAATATACCGCCGCCCTGCGCCCGACCTCTGCGTAAACTACTGCAAGGAAAAGGGAATTGAGCCAAAATGTCATTGCCTCAATTACTCCGACTTTACCCCCGAATGGGCGCGCGATGTGACGATTGACGAGCACAAGGCACTGCTCGAAAAACGATTCTGCGAGATTGCGGAGCGTTATTCAAAGGATATTCCGAGCTTTGAAGTGACAAACGAGACTCTCAAGGAGAAAAAGCCCGCGGCTCATGATTTCTTTTTTGCAAACGACTTTCTTGACTGGAGCTTCCGCACGGCGGACAAATATTTTCCGAATAACCGCCTGATAATAAACGACTATGCAATATGGAATCCCGGAACGTATAATGACAGACAGCAGTATTATATGCAGATTGAGCGCCTTATGCGCGACGGCATAAAGCACCTTGATTCCGTCGGAATGCAGTTCCACAGCTTTTTCCTTGCGGAAAAAGAGGCAGGTATGGCGTCTTCCCGCTATAATCCCGCTGTGCTTTATCGCCTTATGGACTGCTATGCGCATCTCGGACTTGCCGAGCAGATTACGGAAATGACCATTCCTGCATATTCAAACGAAGCCGAGGACGAGGAAGTGCAGGCGGAGCTGCTCAAAAATCTGTATACGGTCTTTTTCAGCCATCCGTCAATGGAAGCGGTCATTTACTGGAATCTCGTTGACGGTTATGCCGCATTTGCTCCGCAGGGAGATATGACGGCGGGCGAAAATAAGTACTACGGAGGTCTTCTGCGCTTCGACATGAGCGAAAAGCCGGCGTATAGGGTCCTTAAAGACCTTATACACAAGGAATGGCATACATCGGCGCAGGTCAAAACCGAAAACGGAACAGCGCTTCTGCGCGGCTTCTACGGTGATTACGAGTTTAAAATCTACGCGGACGGCAAGACCGTTCCGCTGAGATTCAGACTTCTCTCAAAGAAAGACAACAGCCTGACGGTTACAATCTGAAAAGGGCGATGTCATCAAAAAAAGAAAAGTGTCCGTACCTTCTCGGTACGGACGCTTTTCTTTATTCGAATTTTGAAAATCGGAAATCGTAGAGCCTGCTTGCATATGGGTACGCATGTCAACGGCTTTTTTCGGTATTCGGCTTTTACGAAAAACGATATGCATTACTTCTTTTCATAAATCATCCTTAATTTTGTGTTCGGCGTACCGAGTACAATCTCTTTCTCTGTTCCGTCGAAAACAAACCCGTATCTTTCGTAAAATCCGATAGCCTTGTCGTTGCCTTTAAGAACCCACAGAGTAATTTTTTTGTAATCGGTGAGCCTTTCAAATGCGGCATTCATCAGCTCATATCCGACTTTTTTGCCGTGATATTCCGCAAGTACGTAGAGAGCAAAAACCTCGCCGCAATCGGTTAGAGTATCGTCGCTGTTTGCACCATACCCAACAAAACCGATGACTTTATTGCCGTCCTTTGCCACGAGAATATTATCAGTCCGTTTGTGAGCTGTTTTCCTGCATTTTTCCTCGGTCATGTTGTTTAGATATTCCGCGTCGATAAGCCCTGCATAGGCTTCGTGGCACGACTTGAAATGAACATAGCCTTTGCCGTCAATTTCAGCTTCGGTCTCCATTGGTTTAATTACATAACTGCTCATAAATTTTCTCCGATGATAATGCCTTATGCCACTTGCTGTACGGAACTCGCTTCTTGCGTGTATTTATCAGATCACTCTTATGTGACTAAGCACACGGACGCCATTTCGGGCAAGCGACTCGCATATATCTGCGGCTTCCTTTTCACTTGTCCTTTCTGAGATAAGCGCAATTTCGTCGGACGCAGACGGGATTTCCTCAGCGTCCGGAAAGGCTTTGAATATTTCGGAGCGGCAACCCGCAAGACGGAAATAACGCCGGCAGGAATACTCTTCAAACGGGAAAATGTCGCTTTCCGCAGCGTCCTCCCACTTTGCAGATGTGCCTGATGCGCCGTTTAATGCGATGTCTACAACATCGGAGACAACCGCGCTTGCTGTCGGGAGCTTTCCGGCGCCTCTGCCGTAGAACATTGCGTCGCCGAGCATATCGCAGCTTACCAGAATTCCGTTGAACACGTCTGAAACGTCGCGCAGCGGACTTCCCGAAGGGACAAGACGGGGAGCGACAAACGCAAGCACTTTTCCGTCTGCCTTTTCGGCGTGACCTATGAGCTTTACGGAGTAACCGAGCTTTGCGGCAAGGTTTACGTCCTCGGAGGATATTTTTGTTATCCCCTCGGTGTGTATCTTCGACGGGGAGATGCATTTACCGTATGCCAGCGCCGCAAGAATTACGATTTTGCGCGCGGCGTCGTGTCCTTCAATATCTGCCGTCGGGTCAGCCTCGGCATAGCCGTTTGCTTTTGCCTGTGCGAGCGCATCCGAAAAGGAGGCGCCGCACGCCGACATCTGTGTAAGAATATAATTCGTCGTTCCGTTAAGTATTCCGTCGATTGCGGTGATGTTGTTCTGGACAAGATCGTTCATTATCGGACGAATTATCGGGATTCCGCCGCCGACACTCGCTTCAAACAGATAACGCACGCCCTGTTTTCTTGCAAGAGCGAGGAGCTCCGTGCCGAACTCGGCGACAACGAGCTTGTTTGATGTGACGACATTTTTTCCGGCTTCCAGCGCCGCTTTTGAAAAATCGTATGCCGGATGAGCGCCACCCATCGCTTCAATGACGATATCGACCTCGGGGTCATTTATTATTTCGGAAAAGTCGTGTCTTATAAGATCCGCAAACGGGCTGTCCGGAAAATCGCGCAGGTCAAGTATATGCTTTATCCGAATGACAGCTCCTGTTTTTTCCTTGATTATGTCGTGGTTTTTTTTGAGAACTTCGGCTGTTCCGCCTCCGACAACGCCGAATCCGAGAATGGCAACGTTTATCATTTCTGTCTCCTGTAATTTAAATTTCTACAATTATAGCACATTTTACCCGCGTCTGTAAAGATAATCTTTAAAATATCTTGAAAAAAAGTGCAGATATGCTATAATATATACGAAGTTTTAAGTCATACGCGAAAGGAGTTTTTATGGGTTCACAGATCGGAAGCAGAAGAAACGTAAAGATATTTGTGCTTTACCTGATGGAAAATATAAACTATCCCATGGATTTTACGACGATAAACGACATTGTGATGCAGACAGACTATATCATTTATCTTGACTTTGCCGAATGTTTTTTTGAAATGGTTGATTCGGGGCTTATTCTTGTGGATGATTCGCACGACGAGCCGTATTATTATGTGTCGGACAAGGGCAGACTTGTTGCGAGAGAGCTTCACAGTGATATTCTGCCGTCAATTCTTGACGAAAGCCTGAGATACGCGCTCAGATATCTGGACTTTAAGCGGCGCGGAGTTGTTTCAAAGTGCTCTTCGTCCCGGCTTGATGACGGGAGATATCAGATTGAATGTTCGCTTACCGAAAAAGGAGTGACGATTTTCTCGACTTCGCTTGTCGTCGATACCGAGGAGCGTGTTGAAAAAATGAAGGAAACATTCAGGGACAGACCGGAGGTAATTTACCGCGGAGTGACCGCACTTCTCGCCGGACAGGTAAATTATCTGTTCGATTGGTAAAATCAAATGTAAGTCACAAAAAGTAAATATTTTTGTTATTTTGTAGAAAAAAACATTGAAGTTTTGCTGAAAAACTATTGACAATGTAAAAAAATATGGTATAATATATCATGTAAATGCAGATACTGACTGGTATAATCTGGAAATCGGCGGTGCGAATATGGGGTCTGTAAAGAATACTGAGTTCAAGGGGAAAGACATTCCGGAACTCCGGTATCTGATAGAATCCTACCGCGCTGATGACGAAACGGCGTTCGACAAACTTGCGGAAATGTACCGGCCTCTGATTGACAGCATGGTGGCACGGTGTGCCGAGGGACTCTCCGAGGTCTGCGCAAGAGAAGACGTCATGCAGTATGCGCTCATAGCCTTTTCCAAAGCCATACTGACTTATAAACTTGATCAGGACAAGGTCTCATTCGGATTATACGCGAAAATATGTATCGGCAATGCTCTTGTGTCAAGAGTCCGCGCGGCAAGGCAGAATCATGTCGAGGTTTTGCCGATAGATGGCTTTTTTGACATGGCTGATTCCACGGACGTTCCCGGAGACGTGATTGACAGTGAGCGCGTCGGGGAACTGCATGAACTGATTCGTTGCAATCTCTCGGATTTTGAAAATGACGTGTTCTGGCTCTATGCTACCGGCTATTCTTCTTCAGAAATTGCTGATCGACTCGGGAAAACAGAAAAGTCTGTTGACAATGCGATATTCAGAGCGAGGAAAAAGCTCAAATCTGTATTAAACGGAACTCCAAAGCGGGGTACGATTTAATAAAATCAGTCCGTAAAAGCGGACAAAGCATCACAAAGTGAGGTAAAAACAATGTACGAAGAAGAGAATGCAGTAGTAGACGAGGAAGTTTTTGAAGACGAAACTCTGGTTTGCAAAGAATGCGGCAAGGAATTTGTTTTCACAGCAGGTGAAAAGCAGTTCTACAAGGAAAAAGGATTTGTAAACAAGCCTAAATGCTGCAAGGCATGCCGTGACGCAAGAAAGAACGCCGGCAGAGCCCCCAGAGAAGTTTTTGAGACGACCTGCGCAGCGTGCGGCGGAGTTGCAAGAGTAAACTTCCAGCCCTCCAGCGACAGACCTGTTTATTGCAGCGCTTGCTTTGAGGCAAGAAAGAACGCAAATCAATAAGTATAAATTCTCTCTGCAGATTATAGATACGATTGATAAGTGCATCCCTCCGCTTTACGCGGAGGGAGTTCTTTTTTTTTACCTCTTTCTACGGCTTTTCATAAGGATAAACGGTCAGCTTTTTGCGGTAGTCGTATAGAGCGAGAAACACCTGCTTCGGCGACGAAATTCCGTTTTTTTGCAGCTCTTTTTCGAGCCAAGCAAGATTCAGACCGCTTCTTGTGAGATTTTCCTCAAGAACATGCCCGTCCATTATCGCCTCGGTCATAATATCGTCGCGGGGAGGAATTATTCCGAGGTCTGTCGGGTTTGCGGGGCGCTCCGCTTCTGTCGGCAGAATACTGATTTGGCCGTTGTACTCATATATTGCCATGCGAACGGCGGAAAGGTCAAAAAAGCCTTTCTGACGGCAGAGCATCATAAATTCGCTGAGGTCGAGCTTTGCCTTTTTCATGTTTTCGGGGAAAAAGGAGCCGTTATAGAATATTATTGTGGGCGTGCCGCAGAGAAACTTTCTCGCGCGGCCGAATTTGAGCTGTATTTTGGAGAGTATGACCGAGGCGAGAAACCATATGACAAGCGCCGTAAATCCGATGTAGGGTTTGTCAGGCTCGACCGCCATTTCGGCTGCAATTGAGCCGATTGTGATGGAGGACACGAAATCGAAGGTGTCAAGTTCCGCCATTTGCTTGTGACCGGCAAATTTTATTGCAAAAAAGAGCGCGGCAACCGAAAATACGGCTGACAGTATCACTTTCAGAATTATCATTGCGGGAAAAGCTCCTTTCAGACAAGGTGAATTTTTGAATTTGTTTTTATTGTTTCCCGGAAAGTCGAAAAAATAACATAAAACCCTTTTTTTTTGTTTCTTTGCACAAAAATACCGCGGAAAAATCGTTAAATAAGACATTGAAAAACACATAAAAATATATTATAATAAACATAGTTTTCACAAAACATCTTATAAAAGAAAGGAAAAATCATGAAAACAAGAATTACGGCAATTTTACTTGCTATGCTTATTATCTGCTGCTTTGTCTCATGCGGAAAGAAAGACAATAATCAGACGGACAATACAGACGACATTGTAAGCACTGCAGATGACACCGGCGCACTTACCGCCGGATATGAAACGGCGGGCGAGCCTGTTGACGGCGGCGTCCTTAAGGTCACGGCAACCTGCGAGGAAGATATTTATGTTACTGTCAGCGTTTCCGGCAACCCCGGCTTTGCGGCGTTCAGTTTTGCACTTGAATATGACAATACAAAGATTCGCCCTGTCGAAATCGTTTCCGCAGAAGGCGCGCTTGTCGACGCGGCGAACATTACTTCCAATATACAGCAGTCCGAGGAAGTTACTGCAGCGCTGACAAGGGCAACTGCGTTTTACAGCGGTGCGGCTGACGTTACAGGAGACGGTACGCTGCTTACAATGAAATTTGCAAAGGTCGGAGATTTCGATACGACCGAGATAGTCCTCAGCGCAGACGACGGGTCTTTTGTCAACGAAACATATCAGGATGTGCTGTTTACGGTTGAAAACTGCGTGCTCGATTATGCCGAGTGACAAAATCAATAAAAAGTCCGCGGGGCAAGCCCGCGGATTTTTTATAAAAAAGAAGTAAAAAGCACAAATTATTTTGAAGAAATGTTGAAAAAGGGAAGCATTTGTGTTATAATAATTTTAACTCACCAATCGTAAAGGAAATAAGTAAATATTATGCATAACAATGCGTCTTATGTAGCCTGCGATTGTATTTTGTATCCTTCAAGTGACAAATATTCGGAAAAGCTTCGGAACTTTCAAGGATGTCCCACTATAGCTGTCACAAGAGGCGGAAGGATTTTTCTCGGCTGGTATTCGGGAGGAACACGTGAGCCTCATATGGATAACTATAATCTGCTGATTTACAGTGACGATAAAGGCAAAACATGGTCAGAGCCGGTGCTTGTTATTCCGAGCAATAAAGAAAAATTTATTCATGCACTTGACATACAGCTTTGGATTTCGCCCGAGGGAAAGCTTTTTGTCTTTTGGGTTCAGAATAATACCGATTTGGAATCGAGCCCAAAGCCGCAGCTTAAAAAGAATCAGCCGTGGGGATGCGTCGGAGGATATCAGTTCCCGGATTTTCTTCATTCCGAGTGGGCGACCGTCTGCGATAAGCCCGATGATGATATTTTGTCCTTTTCCGCTCCGAGATATTTGGATATAGGATTTTTGAGATGCAAGCCGCTTGTCTTAAAAGACGGACGGTGGATAAACTTCAACTATGACCAGGAGCATGACCGGTACGGATACAGCATTTCCGACGACAAAGGGCAGAGCTACAAGCACTACTACGGCTCGGAAAAGGTGAGCACTTCGTTTGACGAGACAATGGCATACGAAACAAACGACGGCAGAATCAGAATGCTTGCAAGAACAAATAAGGGTTATCTTGCGGAAAGCATTTCCTCTGACGGAGGATATACCTGGAGCGATGCCGCGCTTTGCAATATTGAAAACCCGAACACTCGCTTTTTTATATCAAGAACTCCGAGCGGACGTGTCATTCTTATCAACAATGATGACACAAAGGAACGCAAAAATATGACGGTATACCTTTCGGAAGACGACGGCGTAAGCTGGAAATACAAACGCCTTATCGACGAAAGAAACAGCCTGTCGTATCCGGACGCGGATTTCCATGACGGGAGAATTTATCTTACCTATGACAGGGAACGTACGGGCGCAAAGGAAATACTGTTTACCGATTTTTCGGAAGAAGATATTATGAAAAGCGATTATAAATTTGACATTCATATCGTAAGCAAACCGTAAAAATACCGTTTTTCAAGGAAAATTTAAACCGCATGAGGCTTATGATAATCTGCATATAATTATTTTATATTTAAATTCGGCTAAAAGGAGGGATTTTATGCTGAATATCAATGAGAATCTTTCTTACTGGGTGTCGGACCTCAGCTCACGGTCGGAGATACTGCGCGTTTTTCTGAATATTGTTGATATTCTGGTGCTTTCCCTTTTGCTGTATATATGTGTGAGATTCCTTGTCGGAATAATGAAAAAAAGGTCCGGAAAACTGCTTTTGGGAATTTTTTCGGTTATTCTTCTCATTGCGTTTTCATATCTGTTTAATCTGAAGGCTACGTTTTTCCTGCTTGAGAACGTTATGCAGTTCGGAGTTATCGCTCTTGTTGTCATTTTCCAGCCGGAGCTGCGCACGCTTCTCGAAAACGTCGGATACGCCGGAACAAACTTCAGAACCCGCTCTCTGCTTGTCGCGCATGATGAAAAACTGGTAATTATAGAACGGGTATGCCGCGCGGTTATGGACATGGCACAGCACCGCGTCGGTGCGCTTATCGTTTTTCAGCGCGAAAAAGAGCTTAATTCTTACGATGAGCTGAAGGCGGTGCGGCTGAACAGCGATATTTCGTATGAGCTTATTGAAAACATATTTTTCAAGAACTCTCCGCTGCACGACGGAGCTGTTATAATACGCGATTTCAAGATTTATCAGGCACGTGTGCTTTTTGACGAGATTTCAAATAATCCGGATTTGCCTCTTAGCCTCGGCTCGCGCCATAAAGCGGGAGTGGGAGCAACCGAAAACGGAAGCGACTGCCTTGCCGTGATTGTTTCCGAGGAGACCGGACAGATATCATATGCAAAGGACGGAGAGCTTCACTGCAATATTTCGGGTGAGCAGCTTTACAAATATCTGGTCGAAGCCCTTACGGACAAAGACGACAGTGAGGAAAAGCCGGCCGGGAAAAAAGAGAAAAACAAGACCGCGGAAAGCGTAAAAAAATAAAGAGAGGAGATGCGGAGCATGAAAAAGGGAAATAAAGAAACTCAGCTTCGCGAGAAGGTTGAGGCGGCAAGACGCCGTCTTGAAAAGCAGACCTTCCGTATAGGAAAACATTCGATTCCTCTGACAACAATGGCTCTGTATCTTTGCTGCCTGCTTTGCGCTATCATCATCTGGGTAAATGTTTCCGAAAGCAGCGAGGAAAAAATCACAAGGGAATTCAGCAATATTTCCGTTATGGTCGAAAATGAATCCGCACTTCTTAAAAACGGAATGGCGGTGTTTGATATAATCGACAATACGGTGAACGTAACGGTCAACGGCTCAAGAAACAGAGTAAACGCGCTGTCGGAGGATGATATCGTTGCGTATGTGGACGCGGGTGAAATCGAAGGCTCGGGGACTGTGCGCCTTTCGGTAAAGGTGAAAGGCACCGAGAGACTTGACACGGCGGTGAGTCCGCTCAGCGTAAAGCTTTTTGTCGATGAAAAAGAGGAGATCGACGTTCCGGTTGTTATAAATCCTACGTATTCAATTGTTTCGGATTATTCCTTTGACGTCACAAGCAATGTGCAGACGATAACGGTAAGCGGAGCTAAAAGCGTGCTTGACCGCGTCTTTGCCGCACGTGTGGACGCAGACCTCGGCGAGCTCAAAACGGGTTTTTCGATGACATGCGGAATACTTCTCGTTGACAGCGAGGGAAAGGAAGTCGAGACAGGGTATATCACGCCGGAAATTTCTTCGGTTCTGGTGGACGTTGACGTGTTTGCCGAAAAGACGGTCCCGCTCACGGTGTCCTACAAATACGGATATATACAGCCGAAAAATATAAGCGTTAGCATTTCTCCGTCCGAAATCACGTTGAGGGGCGACCCGGCGATACTCGACTCGATAGAAAATATACCGCTTCCCGAGATAGACGAGACTACCGTGACAGGAGACATATTCAAGGCGGTCACGATAAACCTTCCGTTCGGCGTTACCGATGTGAACAAAACGGAGACCTGTACTGAGGAAATAAAACTGCTCCGCACCGAAAAACAGACGATTCTGATTCCGACTGACAACATAACCGTAAAGAATCCAAGCGGGATTACTTATTCATTTATTGATAAAGAGATTGAAATTGAGTATATCGTCGCTTCGGACAGCAAGAGCAAGGTGAAAACGTCGAATTTTGCCCTTGAAATCGACCTTTCGGATTATGACAGGGATATGGACGGAAAATATAAAATTCCGCTGAATGTTACGGTGGAAAGCGGCGGATACACTCTTTATCCGATAAATGTTGAGCAGATAGATGTGAATATCAGGGGAACCGGCGTTTCATGACAAAAAGAATACTTATATCAGACATAAAACTGCCTTTTTCGGCTGACGACAGGGAATTTTTCAGAGAAGCAAAGCTGCGCATAAAGCGGGCGGGGCTTGACAGCCGTGACTTTTCATACAGATTCCATAAAAGGTCGCTTGACGCCAGAAAAAGGGAACAGATTTTATATGTCTGTTCCGTCATTGCAGAGACCGATGCCGACATCTCGGTTTCGGAGGAGAAACTGAAAAAATGCGGCGCTTCCTTGCTTCCGTCAGAGGAGCTTGAAATTCGGAAAGGCACAGAAAAGCTGAGCGGACGACCTGTGATTGTGGGATTCGGTCCTGCCGGAATCTTCTGCGCGCTGCTGCTTGCGGAAAACGGCTATTCTCCGATAGTGGTAGAGCGCGGCGGAAGCATTGCGGAGAGAACTGAGCTTGTCGGACGCTTTTATGCGAGCGGACAGCTTGACGTAAATACAAATCTCCAGTTC
>JBJFAQ010000256.1:0-2401 GCA_051887995.1 Eubacteriales bacterium | reverse complement strand
GCGGTTGTTGATGAAAAGACCGTTGTTGCGCTCGCAGACATCCCCTCAAAGGAAACTCTTATTGCAAAGATGCTCGGAAGCCTGCAGTCCTCTCTTTACGGACTTGCATATGTTCTCAAGGCAAAGATCGACAAAGAAGGCGGAGCAGAAGCAGAGGCATAATGTGTCTCTTTCCGTGCTGCCGCAGCGTAATGCCGCTTAAGGCATAATCAAAAACAAATATTTATTTTCGGAGGTATATGAAAATGGCTACAGAAAAGACCGCTAAAATCCTTGACGAAATCAAGGAACTTACTATTCTTGAACTTTCCGACCTTGTAAAGGCTCTTGAGGAGGAATTCGGCGTATCCGCTGCTCCCGTTGCTGCTGTTGCAGTTGCAGGCGGCGCTGCTGCTCCTGCTGCTGAGGAAAAGACTGAGTTTGACGTTGTACTTGCATCCTTCGGTGCTAAGAAGCTCGATGTTATCAAGGTCGTTCGTGAGCTCACAGGTCTCGGACTTAAGGAAGCTAAGGAGCTTGTTGAAGGCGCTCCTAAGACACTTAAGGAAGGCGTTTCCAAGGACGACGCAGAAGCAATCAAGAAGCAGCTTGAAGAAGCAGGCGCTTCTGTTGAGATTAAGTAATTTAACATATTACCGTCTCGCTCAAACTGCTGTACAAAAAAGACTGCCTTATGGCAGTCTTTTTTGTCGTATCATTTGCAAAAGAATCAATAGTATAAGAAGATTTCATCTGGTTTTTGAGGAAGGCGACGTTTCCTGAGACGCGTTGTTTCTGCCCCATCTAAAGAGGGCAAAATTCTCCTGCGGCGCTTTATTTTCCTTGCCGAGCTCTGCACGGAAAATCGAGCTTTGCATTCCGGCCGGCTTTTTACATCCGATCAGGGACGCGGTGAAAATTGTCCCGAAAAGCCGCAGGAGCGGCACAACGGTTCGGTAAAGCGGTGGTGCGCCATTGCTTCTTTCATCTCCCTTGCGCGCGGCGAGGCGAGAATTTCTTCAAACGATGCCGAAAACAGGTTTCCGAGAGGAATCGTGCCGTTTCGGTCGAGACAGCACGGTACAACAGTGCCGTCGCAAAGTACGCCTGCCTGTGAGAGCAGACCGTGGCAGAATACCTCGCCGCAGGGAGGCTCGGACAACGTCTTGGGCGCGTCTGTGATATCCGGCCAGTCGAATTTTTCTCCCCATTCAAGGAAAATATGTGTTGCAATGCGCTCCCCGCGGTGATTTTTCACCCAGGGCTCTTTTTCTTTCGGATAATGTTTTGAAAGGCGCTCCAGAATTACGGAATTGAACTCGTTTTCGCCGCCGTCGAGATTCCAGAGACGGAATACCGCATATTTTCCTGCGGCCGCAAGCGCATCTGCCGCATGAAAGCAGTTTTCAAGGTATTCGTCAAGGGTGATTTCCCATGCGCGGTTTGCTTCATATGAGTGAAGAGAAATGCAGACCGTGCGCAGCTTCTCTGAGGCGGTGAGAAGCGAAAGACAACGAGGGAGAAGCGTGCCGTTTGTCGTTATTTTGAGATTTGACGTCATTTTGTTTGCGATTTTCAGTATTTCGTCAAGCTCAGGGTGGAGAAGCGGCTCTCCCATAAGATGAAGAAACAGATTTTCTACCTTGCCGTTTAGCTTGTCTGCAATTATGCCGAAGTCCGAAGCGGACATAAATGCCTTTTTCCGCTTGTGTCCCGGGCAAAATGAGCAGTCCAGATTGCAGACGTTCGTTATTTCAACATATACGTTTTTCATTATCAAAAAATCAGCGTGTCAAGGAGCTTGTTTTCTTTGTCTGTCACGATAAATTCCGCGTCGTATCCGGGAGCTATCCTTCCTTTTTTTACGCCGAGGAGCATTGCGGGAGTTTCCGACGCCATTCGGAACGCGTCCTCTGCGGGTATCCCGAATGAAACGGCGGTTTTTACACAGTCAAACAGCGTCGCGGTGCTTCCGGCAAGCGCTCCGGTCTCTGTTCTCGCTTCGCTGTTTCTTACTTTTACGTGCTGACCGCCGAATATATAGTCTCCGTCGCCAAGTCCTGTCGCACGCATGGAATCGCTTATCAGCACCATGCGCTCTGCGCCGAAAATTCGGTAGAGCGCAAGAACGGCGGCGCGGTGAAGATGCAGACCGTCGCAGATGACCTGCACATATGCGTTTTCGGTTATCGCCGCACCGATAGGTCCGGGTTCGCGGTGTAAAAACGGCGGCATGGCATTGAAAGTATGCGTAAGGCACAAAGCGCCGTCAAGGAACGCCTTGCGCGCAGTGTCATAATCGCAGTCTGTGTGCCCGAGCGAGACAATAGAGCCGTTTCCCGACGCAAAACGGATAAGCTCGCCGCTTCCAGGAAGTTCGGGGGCAAGGGTGAGCATTTTTATGCCCGAAAACGATGAAAAA
>JBJFAQ010000255.1:0-2404 GCA_051887995.1 Eubacteriales bacterium | reverse complement strand
CAGAATATATGAGCCGGACCTTGTCCTGCTTGACATCATGCTTCCGAAGAAGGACGGCTGGCAAGTCTGCCGCGAAATACGGGAGCAGTCCGCAAAGCCCATAATAATGGTGACGGCAAAGAGCGAAGTATTTGATAAGGTGCTCGGACTTGAGCTCGGCGCTGACGACTTCATCGTGAAGCCTTTCAACATAAAAGAGCTTTCGGCAAGAGTAAAGGCGGTACTGCGCCGCTGCAACACACATTCGTCTCAGCGCGACGATGACGTCATTAAATTTGAAAATATCGAAATAAGCCTTCAGAAATACGAGCTGAAGCTCAAGGGAAAGTCCGTGGATGTTCCCCCGAAGGAGCTGGAGCTGCTTTATTTCCTTGCATCAAATTCAAACCATGTTTTCACCCGCGACCAGCTTCTTGACAAGGTTTGGGGATTTGATTACCTTGGAGATTCACGCACCGTAGACGTACACGTCAAACGCCTTCGTGAGAAGCTGGAAGGGGTTTCCGACAAATGGACGCTGAAAACCGTATGGGGCGTCGGATATAAATTTGAAATATTAAGCTGACATTGGAGACGCCGGTGCTTTGGAGCATCGGCGTCACCCTTTAAAGAAAGTCTTGGATGACAGACGATATAAAAGGAAAAAATTCAGTCGAAAAAAGGAGAGATTGAAATGCTTGAAAACGAAAACAGAAAAGATGAAGAAACGACGGAAGAAATAAAGAACGAAAATGCGGAAAATGCAGAGACAAGTCCCGCAAATGCCGTCCCCGAGCCGCAGGAGCGCTCAGAATATGCGTTTAAGTGGAATTATACCGAGGATGAAGCGCGCAGAAAAGAAGAAAAGAAAAAATCCGAGCGCAAGGGCATGCGAATCTATGCGGTTGCAATCACAGCCGCGTTTGTCCTTTGCTTCGGGGCGCTTGCGGCGCTGCTTATTGCAGACCATTATGCAAACGACGTAAAAATCGTGGAGCGCACGATATATGTGCGGGAATATGACAGCGAAAGCGGTGTTCTTACCGTTCCGGAAATTGCCGAAAAAGCAAAGACCTTCACTGTCAGCATTGAGATTGTCACCTCGGGCGGAACGGGCATAGGCACAGGAATCATTATGACCTCGGACGGCTACATTGCGACAAACTATCATGTTGTTGAAAATGCGGACAAAATAAAGGTGGTAACCTCGGACGGCGAAGAATACGACGCGGAAATTGTGGGGTCGGATTCGCTGAGCGACCTGTCGGTCATAAAAGCCGATGCAAGCGGACTTACGCCGGCGGATTTCGGGGACTCGGACAGCCTTGTTGTCGGCGAGCTTGCCGTTGCGATAGGTACTCCTGCCGGTATAGAACTTGCGGGGTCTGTTACTGCAGGCGTCATTTCCGGAATTAACCGAAATATAAAAATATACAGTGAAAAGACCGGCGCGGTGACAAAGACTATGACGCTTATCCAGACAAGCGCTAATATCTGCGACGGATACAGCGGAGGACCGCTTCTTAACGAATACGGTCAGGTTATCGGTATAATTGCGCCGCAGGACTCGGACGAATACGAAGGAATAGGGTTTGCCATTCCGATAACGAGTGCAAAAGAGATACTTCAGACCATAATAGAAACAGGGAAGGACGTTAACGGCAATGCGACAGATGTTGCCTCGCGCCGCGCTATTATAGGAATAAGCGGAAGTGCCGTTTCCTCAATGCAGGGCTATTCGTCGTCCGGCGTGCTTGTCGCAGAGGTAAAGGAAGGCTATGACGCCGAGAATCATCTGAAACCCGGAGACATTATCATCGGCATCGACGGAAACGAGGTGCTTCAGGTAAGCGATATTTCCGCGGTAATAAATAATAAGAATGCGGGAGACCGCGTTACGCTCAAGATATGCCGCGGCGGCAAGGTCTTTGATGTGACGGTTGAGCTTGGCTACGAGCAGGACGAATAAACAGAATACGGCGCAGGAGGTTTTCCCCCTGCGCCGTATTCGGCTTTTATTCGATATCGGTATAATCAAACGGGTTGATATTTTCGGCGTGTACCGGAATAAGACGGAATGAAAAATCAAATTCCTTCTCGTCAAGTTTAAATCGGCTGTCAAGCTCCGGACCGCAGGACTGAGAGCCGATGCCGTTTTGGCGGCAGTCGATGTTTACGCAGGTTTGACGGAGCGGAACTAGCTCAAAATCGTGAGCGGTTTTGGTCAGCATGAGCGGAGTATAGTGCGACGCATTGAAGCTGAAATCTTTTGCACCGCATACTTTTGATGCAAGCAGTCCGTGTCCGGCATATGAGTAAATCTCAGCCCATTTTGTATCTGCATGCGCCGAATTTTCCTGAGGACGGACATAATGCTCGAAGTTTTCGCTTACGGACAGGGAATAAAGCCCCATTTTTGAAGCCC
>JBJFAQ010000254.1:0-2408 GCA_051887995.1 Eubacteriales bacterium | reverse complement strand
ACGATGACGCGCAGATAATCTCCGATATCAGAGGCGTTGAAGCGAAAAAAATAGCCGTATTTAATAAGAGCGATCTTTCGGACGCAAAAAGTTTTGCCGCCGACGGGTTCGACAGAACCGTTTTCGTTAGCGCGAAAACAGGCGACGGAATCAGCGCGCTTGAAACCGCGGTTAGGGAGCTTTTTGCGGACGGAGGAGAGCTGAAAACGGACGGCACGGTGACGAATCTGCGCCAATATGAGTGTTTGTGCCGTGCGCAGGAGGAATTACGTCACGCTTTGGATAACATAACCATGACTGCGGACGCGATACTTTCGGATGTTGAGCGTGCGATAGAAGCGCTTGGATCAGTAACGGGCAAGACAGTGTCGGAGCAGATAACCGAAAATATTTTTTCACGCTTTTGTGTAGGGAAATAGGGGATTTCAGATGGAACTTTATGACGCGGGCACGTTTGATGTTGCCGTTATCGGCGCAGGACACGCAGGGGTCGAAGCGGCTCTTGCATGCGCGAGACTCGGTCTTCAGACGTTGCTTTTTACGATAAATCTTGACGCGATAGCAAATATGCCGTGCAACCCTTCAATAGGCGGCACGGCCAAAGGGCATCTCGTGCGAGAGCTTGACGCGCTCGGCGGCGAAATGGGCAAAGCGGCGGACAAAGTGTTTCTGCAAAGCCGCATGCTCAACCGCGGCAAAGGTCCTGCGGTACATTCGCTGCGCATTCAGGCGGACAGACGCGAATATCAGAAGCTGATGAAGCAGACCGTCGAAGCGCAGGAGAATCTTTTTGTCAAGCAAGCGGAGATCGTCGATATCGGTGTGGAAAACGGCGCTGTTACGTCCGTGACCACCGCGATGGGGGCGGAATACGCGGTAAAAGCAGCGATAATTTGCAGCGGTACATATCTCAACGGCAGAATAATCGTAGGACAGGTCTCATACGAAGGTGGTCCCGACGGTATGTTCGCCGCTACGCATCTTACGGACAAGCTTACCGCACTCGGGATACGTTTACAGCGTTTTAAAACAGGCACACCGTCGAGAATAAATCGTCGCAGTGTTGACCTTTCTCAGCTCGAACGTCAGGACGGCGACGAAAAAATAACCCCGTTTTCATTTGAAAACGAGGATATTTATATAGGCGAAAACACCGAGTCTTGTTGGCTTGTTTACACAAATGAGGAAACACACCGCATAATCCGCGAGAACCTTGACCGTTCGCCGATTTTTACGGGAGAGATAACGGGAATAGGCCCTCGTTATTGCCCGAGCATTGAATCGAAAATCGTTCGTTTCGCGGACAAGGAGCGTCATCAGCTTTTTCTTGAGCCTCTCGGCAAAGATACGGACGAAATGTATTTACAGGGCATGTCGTCGTCTTTGCCCGAAGATGTGCAGATAAAAATGATACACTCTCTCAAAGGCTTTGAGCACGCGCAGATAATGCGTATAGGTTATGCCATTGAATACGATTGCGTAGATCCGCTTGAACTGCGTGCAACGCTCGAATTCAAAAAAATAAGCGGCCTTTACGGTGCGGGGCAGTTTAACGGCACTTCCGGATACGAGGAAGCCGCCGCTCAGGGCATAGTCGCGGGAATTAACGCCGCCCTTAAGCTCAAAGGCAGAGAGCCTATGATACTCGACAGGAGCACGAGCTATATCGGCACGCTCATCGATGATTTGATCACGAAAGGCGCGCAGGAGCCTTACAGAATAATGACTTCCCGTTCAGAATACCGTCTCGTGCTTCGTCAGGATAACGCTGATGCGCGCCTGACCCCGATAGGCCACGATATAGGCCTCATTTCGGACGCGAGATACAGTAAATTCCTTGAAAAATGGGAAAAAATACGAGCAGAGCAGGCACGTATGGAGAGAACGCATATCGGCCCCGATAAAACGCTGTGCGATTTGCTTGAGCAAAAGAATTCCGCGCCCGTTATAAGCGGAGTGTCTCTTGCTGACCTCATGCGCCGTCCAGAGCTGGATTACGAAGCTCTTGCCGCAGTTGACAAAGACCGTCAGCCGCTGCCGGATTCTGTCTGCGAGCAGGTCGAAATATCTCTGAAATACGAAGGATATATCAAGCGTCAGACTCAGCAGATAGAACAATTCCGCAAACTTGAAGAGAAGAAGCTTCCGGAAGATTTCGATTATGAAAAAATCGCGGGACTTCGCCTCGAAGCGCGCCAGAAACTCAATGAGGTCAAACCGTCGTCCATCGGACAGGCGGGGCGTATTTCGGGAGTCAATCCCGCTGATATTTCCGTTTTATTGATTTATTTCAGATACGTCTGATTTGTCCGTTTCCGACGATTTTATTACACGCGCTTTGACGTGGTATATCGGCTGGCCGAGATCTGAAAATCTTGTCTCGTATTCAGTACAGACCGGGTTTGGGA
>JBJFAQ010000253.1:0-2422 GCA_051887995.1 Eubacteriales bacterium | reverse complement strand
CAGACAGTACCATCATGACAAGCTCACGTTTCCTCTGATGTATGCTTTCAACGAGAACTACGTTTTGCCCGTATCTCATGACGAGGTGGTTCACGGAAAGTGCTCGCTCGTCAACAAGATGTTCGGTGAGTATGATGAAAAATTCTCGATGATGAGAGCCTATCTGACATTTATGATGACCCTTCCCGGAAAGAAGCTTCTTTTTATGGGAACGGAATATGCTCAAATCAGGGAATGGGATTTTGAAAATCAGCTTGAATGGTTTATGCTGAAATATCCGAGGCACACCGAAATGCAGAGATTTGTGAGGGAACTCAACAATCTCTATCTTGATAGAAGCGAGCTTTGGGAGATTGACGATTCGTGGAGCGGTTTTTCATGGATTGACGCAGACCGTGCAAACGACAACACCGTAATTTACGAAAGGTACGACACAAAGGGAAAGAGCCTGACTGTTATCGTGAACTTTTCTCCGGAGGACAGAAAGGGCTATGAGTTTGACGTTTCACGCACCGGCAAATACGAGGTGCTTCTGAATTCCGATCTTTACAGGTTCGGAGGAAGAAATATCAATGACGCTGACGCTTACGAAGTGAGGACACAGAAAATCAAGACTGATGACGGCTGCCGTGTCAGAAAGTATCTGAATTTCGACCTTCCGGCTTATACGGGTCTTATTCTGCGCCGCGCTCCGGTTAAAAGGAAGAATTCATCCCCTGAGGGAAAATGACGGACATCAGCTGTGTTGCCTGAGAGGCAAGACGGCATCGAACGATAAATATTTTTTAAGTTAAACGGAGGAGAGTATGTACAGAAAAACCGAATGTGTCGCCATGCTACTTGCAGGCGGACAGGGCTCAAGACTTTACGCACTGACCGAAAAGACCGCAAAACCTGCGGTGACTTTCGGCGGCAAATACAAGATTATCGATTTTCCCATGTCAAATTGCGTAAACTCCGGCATTTATACGGTAGGAGTGCTGACTCAGTATCAGCCGCTCGTTCTCAACGAGTATATAGGCAAGGGCGGACCGTGGGACCTTGACCGTGTTTCAAGCGGTGTTACGGTGCTTCCCCCTTATCAGGCAAAGGACGGCGCAGACTGGTACAAGGGAACTGCAAACGCTATTTATCAGAATCTTGGTTTCATCGACAGATACGAGCCTGATTACGTGCTTATTCTTTCGGGCGACCACATTTACAAGATGGATTACAGCAAGATGCTCAAGGTTCATAAGGAATCCGAGGCGGACGCCACCATCGCGGTGCTCGAAGTTCCCATGGATGAGGCAAGCCGTTTCGGCATTATGAATACCGACGGGAACATGAGAATAACGGAGTTTGAGGAAAAGCCGAAGGAGCCGAAAAGCAACAAGGCTTCAATGGGCATTTACATTTTTTCAAAGGATGTTCTCAAGGAGTATCTTATAAGGGATGAAGCGGATGAAAATTCCTCAAACGACTTCGGCAAGAACATAATTCCCGCAATGCTCGCCGACGGCAAAAAGCTCGTTGCATACCCGTTCAAGGGATATTGGAAGGATGTCGGAACGATAAACAGTCTTTGGGAGGCTAACATGGACCTTCTCGGAGACAATCCAGTTTTCAGTCTCCGCGACAGAGATTTCAGAATATATTCGAGAAACGAGGCTCATCCCCCTCACAGGATAGGCGAGAACGGCAGAGTCATCAATTCCCTTGTCACCGAGGGCTGTGAGATTGAGGGTGTGGTGGAAAACTGCGTTCTTTCAAGCGGAGTAAAGGTTGAGCACGGCGCATATGTCAAGGACTCGGTCATTATGGAAAATGTGGTTATCCGCGAGGGCGCGACTGTCAACTACAGCATTATTGACAGCGACGTTACCGTCGGTAAAAACTGCGTTATCGGCAAAACGAAGTCGGGCGCGACGGGCGTCACCGTCGTTGCGGGAGGACTTGAGGTTGCCGACGGCTGTGCCGTTGAAGCGGGCGCTATGGCTGACAGAGCTTATTTTGAAAATAACTGAGGGGGAAAACGGATATGTCAACTGCAGGAATTATTTTTTCAAACGTTCACGACAATAACATTCGCGAGCTTACAAGCGCGAGAACGATAGCATCCGTTCCCTTCGGATGCAGATACAGATTTATCGATTTCACCCTTTCAAATATGGTGAACTCGGAGATTTACAACATCAGCGTTATAACAAACAACAACTACCTGTCCCTGATGGACCACATCGGCTCAGGTAAGGACTGGGATCTTGCAAGGCGCTCCGGCGGTATCAAGATGCTGCCCCCGAACGTAACGGCTTATTATAATACAAGGGGAAACACCTCCTCCCGTCTTGAAGCGCTTAAAAGCGTAAACTATTCGTTATCAAAAATTAAGGACGAATTCGTGGTGCTGTCCGACTGTGATGTTATCTGCAATATCGACCTT
>JBJFAQ010000252.1:0-11014 GCA_051887995.1 Eubacteriales bacterium | reverse complement strand
CCGAGGCTACGCGCCTCGGCTGGCGCCGCCTTTTAAAAAAGGCGGGCGAAAACTTCCGAGTGCTGACATCTTCCACAGAAGGCAGACACCGCACAGGAAAATCTCCTGTGCGGTGCGTTTTATTTAAATTCTTGCAACTCCGCTCTTTCTTGCAGCTTCCGCAACTGCCGCGGCGACAGCCTTTCCGACGCGCGGGTCAAACGCTTTCGGCATTATGTAATCCGCGCACAGCTCCTCGTCCGTGACAAGCGAGGCAATCGCGTGCGATGCCGCCATCTTCATCTCCTCGTTTATATCCGAGGCACGAACGTCCAGTGCGCCGCGGAAAATTCCGGGGAACGCAAGAACGTTGTTTATCTGGTTCTTGAAATCCGAGCGGCCCGTGCCAACAACGGCAGCGCCTGCTTTCTCAGCAATGTCGGGCATTATCTCGGGAACAGGGTTCGCCATCGGGAACACAACAGCGCGCTCAGCCATTGATGCTACCATTTCGCATGAAACGATACCGGGCGCCGAAACGCCGATGAAAACATCCGCGCCGCGCATCGCGTCGGCAAGCGTGCCCTGCTTCTTTTCGCGGTTTGTGACAAGGCTTATCTCTCTGTGCGCCTCGTTCAGCCCTTCCATTCCCTCACATATGATACCGAACTTATCGCACATCGTAAGATGCTTAACTCCGAGGTTCATAAGGTGCTTTCCGATAGCGATTCCCGCAGAGCCTGCTCCGTTAATTACGACCTTGACCTCTCCTATATTCTTCTCAACGACGCGGAGCGCGTTGAGAAGCGCCGCCGCAACAACAATGGCAGTGCCGTGCTGGTCGTCATGAAATACGGGAATATCGCATTTTTCTTTGAGCTTGCGCTCGACTTCAAAGCAACGCGGTGCGGCTATGTCCTCAAGGTTAATGCCGCCGAACGAGCCGGAAATATTGTAGATTGTCTCAACAATCTCATCGACATCCTTTGTCTTTACGCACAGCGGAAATGCGTCAACGTCCGCAAACTCTTTGAAAAGCACGCACTTTCCCTCCATAACGGGCATGCCTGCCTCGGGTCCTATGTCGCCAAGTCCCAAAACGGCAGTTCCGTCTGTTACGACGGCAACGAGATTCCAGCGGCGCGTCAGTTCATAGGATTTGTCTACATCATCTTTTATAATAAGGCACGGAGCGGCAACTCCGGGGGTATATGCCGTCGAGAGTTCCTCGCTGCATGTCACCTTTGTGCGGGAAACAACTTCAATTTTGCCCTTCCATTCATAGTGCTTTTCTATTGCTTTTTCCTTGATATCCATTTTTACCCTCCGAAAATCAGTTATATGAGCTTGCGGTCGCAGATGTTTCCACATCTCCGAGATACTCTTTTACGTCAAGTCCGACAAAGCGGCAGAAATCCGCCATTTCGGCAACCGTGTTCACGTGAACGTCTATGCCGTTCTTCATGCGGTCCTCATATGCGGCAATTTCTTTCTCGCCGTGAGTGTAAATTCTCGGCTGTCCCTCCGCCTTCGGAGCGTCACGCAGCTCCTGAAGGAAAACGGAAAGGTGCTCCTTTATTGCCTCCGCGTCCCCGAAAATTGCGGGGTCAATTGCGGCAAAGCCATGACAAGTGCCGCCCTTGCCGCCGATATGGGTGTGGTTCGAGGTCATGCCCATTGAAAGGATCGAGGAGAATATCTCGCAAACCATGCCGTAGCCATAGCCCTTGTGGCTTCCGAGCATTTCGGTCGAGCCGCCGAGCGGCATGATTCCTCCGCCCGCCTTTGCCACGATATTGGTAAGAACGTCTTTTGCATCGGACGAGGGCTTTCCGTCCTTATTCAGCGCCCAGCCCTCAGGCAAGGGCTTACCCATTTTGTTATATATTTCGAGCTTTCCGCGTGTTACCACCGTGGTTGAAGCGTCGAAAAAGAAGGGATACGGGTCGGCGGGCATTGAAATTGCAAGCGGATTGCTGCCGAGCATCGCCTTGCGGGCGAAGGTGGGCACCATTATAGCCTCTGAGTTCGTGCAGGCAAAGCCTATAAGCCCCTCGTCGCACGCCATCTTCGCGTAGTAGCCCGCAATGCCGAAATGATTGGAATTGCGCACCGAGGCAAAGCAAACACCGCTTTTTTTGGCTTTTTCGATTACACGCTTCATTGTGTCGTGAGAAACGAGCTGTCCCATGCCGTCATGCGCGTCAACGACAATCGAAACGGGAGTCTCAAACACCGTTTCGGGCTTTGCGCCGACATGAATAAGCCCCTTTTCAATACCCTTGTGGTACCGCACCACGCGCTGCATGCCGTGGGACTCGATGCCGTAAAGGTCGGAGAGAAGAAGCACATCGGTAATTATTTTGCTTTCGTTTTCCGAAAAGCCGAGCTTTCCGAATGCAGTTGTGCAGAATTTGTAGAGTTGATCATAGGAATAGCGAATTTTTTCGTTCATACCTGCCTCCGAATTTCCTAATTTTAAAATTATTTTGACAGTAAATTTTTACCGTGTTCATTTTAACATTTTTCTGCACGTTTTTCAACCTCATTTTGATAAAATATACATTACTCACAAAACCGTATGCGTTTTTTTGTCTATTCTTTCCTTTGCGCCGGACGAAAAAGACGCGAAAAACCGGACAGAATAATGATTTTTTCAAAAAAATCCTTGACAAACCGAAAAATGACGACTATAATAGAGGATGTCATTGTGTAAAAGCGTAAATCGGCTCATCGCTTATATGCTTCCGCCGCTTATTACGAATATTTAAGGAGGTGCATAGAATGCTCAGAACATATCAGCCTAAAAAGAGACAGAGAAAAAAGGAGCATGGCTTCAGAAAGAGAATGAGAACTGCAGACGGCAGAAACGTACTCAAGAGAAGACGTGCAAAAGGCAGAAAAAGACTCACTTACTGATTAAAGCCACTGCCAAGTTTTATCATAAAACCGCCGATGCCCGGCAAGCAGCCTTTCTTTGCTACGGGAATCGGGGTTTTTGATGTCGGGACCTTTTTGATTTTTACCGTTTGGAAAAGCAAAATGCAATGACGGAAGCAAACCCTTTAGAGAAAGGGGGCACGGAAAACGAAAATTCCTGCCATAAAGGAGCATCATCTCTATTCAAAAGCATACGCAAAGGGAAAAAAATGTTCGGGGAAATTCGTCGCCGTTTATGTGCTGCGCGATCTTGCGGCGAAGCGGCTTATGACGGCAAACCCCGAAAAGAAGTATATCAACCGAGTCGGCATCTCCGTCTCGAGAAAATACGGCAAGGCGCATGAGAGAAACCGCGCAAAGCGCATTGTGCGCGAAGCGTACCGCAGCATCGAGCGCGACACGTCGCTGTCCTTAAAAAAGGGCTTCCTTGTTGTTCTCGCCGTCCGCGAGGGCTGCAAAACCGCGCTTTCCACCGACGTTTCGGCGGAACTTCGACGCTCTCTCGAAAAACTCGAAATGCTTCGCCCCGCGCAGTCTGAAAACGAGTCATGAAATACGTATGCATTGCCCTTCTGCGCTTTTATCAGAAGTTTATCTCTCCTCTGAAACGAAACCCGACGTGCAGGTTCACGCCGACCTGCTCGAGCTATGCAATAGAAGCCTTTCAAAAACGCGGCTTTTTCGTCGGCCTTATTCTTACGGTGTGGCGCGTTCTGCGGTGCAATCCGTTTTGCGCCGGGGGATACGATCCCGTACCGGAAAAGGGCTTCCGAAACAAAACGGGCGGACAGACAAACAAAAAAGAGCAGTGACAAAAATCCGTAATACAAGGATGTGATTAAAATAATCGACAAGATTCTTACCTGGATAGGTCAAGTCCTCAGAACCTTCGACGAGTGGACAGGCAGCTATATGCTGGCGATGCTTATTTTTGCCGTCGTTATCGAAATTCTGTTTCTCCCTTTCGGAATAAAACAGCAGAAAAACCAGATAAAGCAGGCAAAGCTCCGCCCGAAGGAAATGGCGATAAGAAACAAGTACAAAGGTCGCAATGACCAGCCCACAATGCAGAAAATGCAGCAGGAAATAACGGATTTCTACCAGAAGGAAAACTTCAACCCCATGGGCGGTTGTCTTCCGCTTCTGATTCAGCTTCCGATAATTCTTGCGCTTTACCAAATCATCATAAACCCGATGAAATACGTCGTCGGTTTTTCCTCCGCTCAGGTGACGGCAGTAATGAACCGTCTGACCGAGCTTGGCGTCGAAAATCTAAGCGCCAGCCAGACTATTCCTTTTATCGACTATATCAAGCAGTTCGGAGTCGAGGCATTTTCCGGCATCGAAGGCTTTGCCGACAAAATTCCGTCGGTAGAATCCCTTCCTAACTTCAACTTCCTCGGACTTAATCTTGCTCTCACACCCAGCTCCGAGGGCTTCGGATGGCTTCTGATAGTCCCCGTACTCGTATTTGCTTCGCAGTTCTTCTCGACAAAGCTGATGC
The DNA here is from genome assembly GCA_051887995.1 of Eubacteriales bacterium. GTDB lineage: Bacteria > Bacillota > Clostridia > Oscillospirales > CAG-272 > SIG710. The sequence continues at coordinate 6,591 of JBJFAQ010000252.1, read as the reverse complement.
GCAAATTCTCATATCAGGCTCCCTCGGCGCAGGACGCGAATACCGGATGCTCGACAACGGCAATGGATGTCACAATGCCTCTGATGAGCGTTTACTTTGCATATATTATGCCGGCTGCGGTCGGTATTTACTGGATTGCAAAGAGCATCCTATCGCTTGTAAAGCAGATTATTCTCTCAAAAGTCATGCCTTTCCCGGTATTTACCGAGGAGGATTACAAGGCAGCCGAAAAGGAAATAAATGCAAAGTCTCCGAAAAGCGCACCGAGACCGTCTTCGGGAAACGGCAAACCCGTTCGCTCCCTGCACCATATAGACGACGAGGACTTCGAGGACACCCGCGAGAAGGCGCTCGAGCATAAGAAAGCGCTTGAAGAAGCAGAGAAAGCCGAAGAAGCGGAAAAAGCCGCAAAGGGAAAGAAGAAAGCTCTCGCAGCGGCACCTATCAAAGATGACAAGTCCGATAAGAAAACGAATCCTCCCAAGTCCGCAAAAGAAAATCAGCCTGAGAGTGCGGACGGAGAAAAAACTCAGACGGACGTTCCGGACGCTGAAAACGCTTCGCCGGACGATAATACAGGCAAAGAAAAAAACGACAAAGAATAATTAAATAACGGAGCTATAAAATGGAAGTAACAATTCAGGCCGCGACAATTGAAGCGGCAATAGAAAAGGCGGTTGCAGAGCTGGGCGCACCGAACGCAGAAGCGATTCAGTACACCGTCGTTACCGAGCCTAAAAAGGGCTTTCTCGGCATCGGAAGTGTTCCCGCCGAGATAAAAGCGACGTACGTTCCCGTTTCCGGCGGAGAAGCCGCCGCGCTTGCCTTTATTGAAAAACTGATATCCGACATGCAACTTGACGCCGAAGTGACAATGAAAGACGGTGACAACGGCGACAAGGTAATAAGCATAAACGGCGAATCCGCCGGTGTGCTTATCGGTCACCACGGCGATACTCTTGATTCACTTCAGTACCTGGCAAATCTTGCCGCAAACAAAAAGGTAAACGGCGAGAAGCAGGAATACGTCAAAATCACAATTGACATCGAGAACTACCGTGCAAAGAGAGAGGAAACTCTCCGCAACCTGGCTCACAACATGGCAAACAAGGTATTAAAATACAAGAAAAGCGTCATGCTTGAGCCGATGAACCCCTATGAAAGACGAATCATTCATTCGGAAATACAGGGTATTCCCGGTGTTTCGACAAATTCCATCGGTTCCGAAAACAACCGCAAGATAGTTATATATCTTGACGATTCAAAGGGCAAAACCGAGGAATAATTGAAAAAAAAGGCGGCTATGCCGCCTTTTTATTTTGTTTTTTTCTATTCGAAAACCGTCTCGTCAACGATTTTCTGCGAAAGCAGAATTTGCTCTTCACCAATGCCTTCCCCGACGCTTCGGAAACTGTTTCCCTCCGCCCGTTTTCCCGTGAGCGCCGCCGTCCATGTAAGACCGAGCAGATAGCAGCCGAGGTCTCCGGCATGATGACCGTCCGGCGCATGAACGTCAAGTCCCGATGCGACCGCGCGGTGAAAAATGTCGCCGCAGGGAATGAAAAACTCAGCGTCTACCGCTTTACGCATTTTAAGATAGCACTCGCAGAGGCGGGAATACATCTCGTCCGCGCCCGAAAGACCGAGTGAAGCGAAGCGAGCGGAGTCCGCACGGTATTCCCATGTCTGATGAACTCCGAGCTTTGCCGCGGGACAAAGCTCTTTTACATGTGACGCAAGGGGAACGAGATACGGCTCATATTTCTTCCAGTCCACGCTGACATGGCTTGCCTGCTGAAGCGTGACAATATCCCAGTCGTCCGAAAGAAGCGCCTCGTCAAGTGAAATATAAAAGCCCGAATCGTGTCCGCAGAGATTATAAGTATATACTTTTTCTCCGCTGTGCATATTGCGAAAGTGTCGGCTGAGAGGACAGCCTCCGATAAAAAGGCTCACGCTTTTTATATCCGTCCCGGCGGCCTTGGCAATGTCAAAAAAATATTTGTTTGCATTGTTTGAAAAGCTGTTTCCGATTGCAAGAACCTTCATTTTTATCTCCTTTTCACTGCCATGCGATTTTCTTTTAAATTATATTGCCGCACGGGCATTTTGTCAAGGAAGCATGCAAAAATTTTCCTTATTTTTGCCCCGGAAAGGCTAATTTCACTTCCACACGGAAAAAGAGCCTCAGAAAAAAGCAATTTTAATTATATTACATAGAAAAAGATGCAGAAAAACTGCAAAACGCTTCCGGCAACGACAAAAAGGTGGAAAATCGAGTGCATATACCTATGTTTTTTCCCGATTCCGTAAAGTATCGCGCCGACCGTGTATGCAACTCCCCCGCCGACAAGCCAAAGAAGCCCCGGAAGCGGAATCGCCTCAATTACTGTCTTTGCCGCAAAGACGATGCACCAGCCCATGCCGATATAGCAAACCATTGAGAATTTGCTGTACTTTTTCAGGTCAATGGCGGTAAGGGTAACGGCAAGGGCGGCAAAGCCCCACACAAGCCCGAAAACTATCCATGCCCATACGGGCGAGACGCGCCGCACCGAGCAAAGAAGTATCGGGGTATATGTTCCGCCGATGAGAAAGTATATCGTGCAGTGGTCGATGACCTGCATGACCTTCTTTGCCATCGGGGGGCGCAGTCCGTGATAAACGCTTGAAACCGAATAAAGAAGCACCATGGAAGCGCCGTAAATAGCGCTTCCCACTACCGCCCACGGGTCGCGGTGAATCGCGGAAAAGACCACGCACAAAACAAGAATCGCAATGCCTATCGCGCCTCCCACAATATGCGTGACCATGTTGAATATTTCTTCGCCCTTCGTATAATCCGGCAAAAGTCTGTCTTTCAGTTTCGTTCTTGACACACAGGTCCCTCCCTGAGAATACATCTTTCATATAGTTTTATAAGCGATGCCGTGTTATATCTGAGAAGTGCCGCCGGCATCAGGCTGAGCACAAAATTGACGGCAAAAATCGGCACCCAGACGGACGGCGCGCGGCAGGACGGAAGAATCGGAACTCCAAGTCCGCAAAGCGCGTTTGCAAGGTGTATCGCAACGCCGTAATTTGATTCAAGAATAAACCGCTCAAGGTACTCGCGGTCTGTCGTGCTTTTCAGCTTATCCTTGTGGAAGCCGGTAAACATGCCAAGCTCCGGTATATACTTTTTCCAGCGCTTGATACCTATGGCACGGTAGAGATCGCGCTCGCGCGCCCCAGCCGAGTAGAGCGTTTTTGAAGGGCTGAACAGTTCGGCTGGCAGACAGCGTATAAGAAACGCCGTAACACCGTCAAGGGTTATGACAAAAAGCGTGCCGAGCACGGAGGAAACAAGCGCCGAGATCGGCGCAACGGACAAAAATGCCGTGTTTCCCGTAGTTATAAGAATATTTGCCGCGGCAATAATGCAGACGTATATCATACCTTCGCCTCCGCCCGATAGACAAGCGGGATTCCGTAGAAATCCTCATATGTTTCTTTCCATGCAAGGTAATTTTTCTCTGCCATGACGGCGGAGTTTTCTTTTACCGAGAGAGACGGCTGCGGCTCGATGGCAGGCAGAAAATGGAGAGTGTATGCCTGAATCGGGAATCCGTCGTCGCCTGTGCGCTCCGTGTCCTCCATTGTGATAAAGACGGGAAGCACGGGTGCTCCCTTCTTTGCGGCAAAGAAAAACGCTCCCGGCTTCAGCGGACGCGGTTTTTTGTAATTCCACCACATTCCCTGCTCCGGATAAATGAGAATCTTCTCCCCGCGCTCAAGCAGGGAAAGCACCGCGTTTTCCATTTCGCGCCAGACAGAGACGGTGGAAGGAATTGGAATCGTATTGCAAAAACGGAAAAAGAAGCCGAAAAGTCCCCCGAAAGAAGTATAATTGCCCTCCCGTATCATTTTATACAGTCGGTGCCTTCCGAGATGAGGTTCTATCGCTTTGTATACGGCGTAATTGTCAAAGGGATTAAAATGATTCGCCGTTATAACCGCACCGCGCCCGGAGACGGCAAGATAATTCTCAATTCCGCGCACCTCGCGTATAACAAGCTCGCCGCGGCGTATGCAGCCGTCAAAATAAAATTTCGCTATGCGATTTGCCGCCGCGGTAGCAAGGCGCGAGGAGAGCTTTTTGCCGAGATAGTCGCACTCGTTTGCACGAAGCGCTCTCGACGGAGGATCGTTCTCCACGTCGCGGTCAAAAAGCCCTTCTTCTTCGTACTTTTCAATTTTTTTCAGCACGTCAAGTCTTTCTTTTGATTTTTCCATGACGCAGCCTCCTCTTTTTACTGTATGCCCGCTTTTCTTTGTGCGTTTTCGGTCTCTTTTTCGGCAAGAGCAAGCAGTCCCTCTCCCTGAAGTCTGTCCCGCTCGCGCTCGGAGTCCGTGTAATTTTCCTTTTCCGCCCTCAGTATCTCTATATATTCCGTTTTATTTGCATATTTCCAAAATTCGCTTTCAAAACGTATGCCGTCATATCTCCACGGTCTGAAATTCAGCTTGAAATGTATGAGCTTCGGCGTTTTTTCGGGCGAATACGGAAACGGAGTCTTGTTCCACTCTCCGGCAAGATACAAAACCTTGTCCCGGCAGAGAATATTGAGATAATCCTGATCCTGCGCAACCGGAAAACTGCGCTTGCAGAGCAGAGCCGAAAACTCCTCAAGGAAGTGTGTTTCCCTCATTTTCCTCAGATTCATTATAAGCACACCGGCATTAAAATATTTTTCCGGCTCAAGCTCTATGACACATTCGGAATAGCGTCTGAAGGTTTCGATATCCGTAACCACCTCGTCGGTGACAGCGCCCACAAGACATTCACCAATCTCGGAATGATACAGCTCGGAGATGTCGGCGGTCACAACAATGTCGCAGTCAAGATATATTCCGCGCTCGTACTGCGGAAACAGCTCCGGAATAAACAGGCGGTAGTAGGTCGAGGCGGAATAGTAGTCTCTCAGCTGAAGATGCGGACCGAGCCTGCCGCAGAGCATACCCACATCGCAAAAAGAAATATTCACGCGCGGCGTGGACATGGCAAATATCGTGCGGCGGTTTTCTTCGCTTACGCCGGTCGTCAGAAGATGAATATTACATTCGGCGCTGTCCGCCAGATTACATATTATTGACCGTATGGCAACTGCAAGATACGGTATATATTTGTCGTCAACCGAAAAAAAGAGCGGAATTACGCCGGTTTTTTCATTTTCTTTCATGTCAGTCTCCTTAGTCGAGGTTTTATTTCGGAACATCTAATATTGAATATTATTTTATCACGTAGTAAAAACAATGTCAAGATATTTTTTTGAATTTGTACTTGTTTTTTACTCAAAGTTGTAGTATAATGTTTTCAACAGGAAAATTATATCAAAGGAAGGGAAACGAAGAATGGCATACGACAACACACTCGTCGCGGAAAAACTGCGAAGATGGGAAACGTTCCTTATAAATTTTCACCTTCCGAAGTGGGAGGAAATTCCCGATTTCGGACTTTATATGGAGCAGGTCATAATACTTCTGAAGCAGTACCTCGATTATCTTCCTCCCGAGCTAAAAGAGGAGCAAATCATTACCGCCGCCGCAATAAACAACTATGTGCGTCAGAGAGTGATGCCCGAGCCGCGGAAAAAGAAATATTACCGCGTGCATATCGCATATCTTATCATGATTCTGACGCTGAAACAGAACCTCAGCATCGCCATGATACAGAAGCTGATTCCTCCCGACCTTTCCGAAGATGAGGCGAAGAAGGCATATACCGCATATGCCGAAAAGCACAAAGTTGCCGCGACATATTTCACAGGGCATATAAAAACGCTTGCCGCTCCCATACTGTACCCTGACGCTTCCTCTGACGACGCGGCGCAAAAAACCGAGGACCTTATCGCCGTGTCAGCCCTTTTCGGAGGCTTTGCGCGCCTGCTTGCGGAAAAGCTGCTTTTGCTTGACGAAAAGGGAGAAAAAGCAAATAACGAAAAAAAGGAACAGGGCACGTCCGAAGAAACGGATGAAAAAGCCGAAGCAGTCCCTGATATATCCGAAAGCGAGAGCGCGGAAAGAAAGGCAAAGCCGAAAAAAGAAGAGAAACCGAAGAAGGAAGAAAATCAGAAAAGCCCCTCAAAGACAAAGGAAAAAGACGATCCTGCATAAAAAGCAGGGTCGCCTTTTGCAGGGCACTTATTTTACAAACACGCTTGCCTTTTAACTCAGCGGAAGTACTTTATGCGCAGAAGCCGCTCGCTCAGGACAAGCGCCGCCGATATCTTTACAAGGTCGGGGATAATAAACGGCAGTACGCATGCCGAGAACGCCGAGAAAAATCCGGCAAGTCCGCTCTCTGAAAGAAGTGAAAACCAGAAAGTGCCGCAAATGTAGCAGGCGGCAAGTCCCACGAGCATGGCGATGAGCTTTATATACTTTTTCGTGCCGAAAAAGTGCGTGATAACAGTATAAAGAAAGGCGCTGAGCAGAAATCCGAAGAGATAGCCGCCGGTAAGTCCCGTCAGATGACCGATTCCGCCCGAAAAACCGAAAAAAACAGGAACTCCAACCGCTCCGAGCAGAAGATATAGAAACACTGCAATG
>JBJFAQ010000251.1:0-11062 GCA_051887995.1 Eubacteriales bacterium | reverse complement strand
TATGTCCCCTTCGCGCAGCGCATGAAGCATAAGCTCGCCTGTTTTTTCCGGCGTTCCCTTCGTGCGGTTTACATATACGTTTTCGGGGTTCATTCCGTTTTCTACCGCCGACTCTGCGATATTCTCCGCCATCGGACCGTAGGCAAAAAGCAAACGGCAGCCTGAGCGTGCAAGATATTCTCCGACTTCACGGTGCAGTTTTTCCGAGCTTTCTCCAAGCTCCAGCATATCGCCGAGCAGCGCCGCAGTCCGCGCGCCGTTCTTATGCTCGGAAAGCTCGGAAAGAACATTTATCGCCGAGCGCATGGATTCGGGGCTTGCATTGTAGCAGTCCTCGATAAGAGTTATTCCTCCCGCGTCGTAAATATTCTGTCTCATCCCGGGACTTCTGAAATCGGAAAGTCCTTCGCGTATCTCATTTTCGTCCATGCCGCAGAGCGTACCGACGGCAAAGGCAAACAGCGCGGCGTAAACATTGTGTCGTCCCATTACGGGTATCTCTATATTTGAGTAAACCCTTCCGTCCCATAAAAGGTCAAATATCGTTTTCTTTACTTCCACACGGATGTTCAGCGCTCTGAAATCCGCGCTTCTGTTTTCGAGCGAAACGTAAAGAGCTTTTCTTCCGCCCTTGTCGGCAGTCAGGAGAAGCGGCTCGTCGCCGTTAAGAAGAAGTATTCCGTTCTCGGAAACTCCCTCTGCAATTTCCATCTTAGCCCGACATATATTTTCTCTCGAGCCGAGCATCTCCATGTGCGATGTGCCGATATTTGTTATAACGGCGACATCGGGACGCGCGGCGCGCGTCATTGAGGAAATCTCTCCGAATCCGCTCATACCCATCTCAAGCACTGCCGCGCCGCACCCCGCGGGAATTTCCATGATGCTGAGCGGAAGCCCTATCACGCTGTTGTGATTGCCCTCGGTCTTGTATGTCATGAATTTGCGTCCGAGCACGGCGGCGATAAATTCCTTCGTCGTCGTCTTTCCGACGCTTCCGGTCACACCGACGGTAAAACATGGGTTTTTCTTCTTGTATTCTTCCGCTATTTTTCCGAGTGCTCCGACTGTATCCTCCGTAAGCACGGCGGCAAAATCAAAGCCGTCCGCTCCTTCCGGCAGTTTTTCCGCAAGTATCGCGCGGCAGCCGTTTTCAAGCGCGCGCGGAATATAAAGATGCCCGTCTGTCCGCTCCCCGCGTATGGCGGCAAAGAGCGTGCCTTCCGACGCTTCCCTTGAATCTGTGCATATCCGGTCTATTTCGGCATCCGATATGCCGAAGCATACAAGCCTGCCGCCCGTCATTTTTTCTATCTCACTTAAACTGATATTTCCGTTTTTCAGTTCGGATATCATCTGATGTTCCTTTCAGCATTGTCTCAGCGACAGTAATAGTACTTTCTCGCCGACTCCTGCGCTATTTTTTTCTCACTGAACGGACGCTTTCCGTTCTTATCGATTTCATATGCCTCGTGTCCCTTTCCGGCAAGGAGAATGATGTCTCCCGAAAGTGCGTTGCGAATCGCATAGTCGATTGCTTCCGCGCGGTTTTCTATCACTATCGCGTGCGCGCGCGAATAATCAAATCCGACCATTATGTCGGATATTATATCGCCAGGCTCTTCACTGCGGCTGTTGTCCGAGGTCACTATGACAAAATCCGCAAGCTCCGAGGCAATCCGCCCCATCACGGCGCGTTTTCCGCGGTCTCTGTCTCCTCCGCAGCCGAAAAGAAGCACTATTCTCTCGCCGCTGCGGCGAAAGCCGCGCACGGTAAGCAGCAGATTTTCAAGTGCGTCCGGTGTATGCGCGTAGTCAATAAAAATCGAGAAATCAGCTCCCGGACAGAGCTTGACGCGTTCAAATCTTCCGTCGATGCCGCCCATATGCCTGAGAGCGTCCTGCACATTCTGGGGAGAAATCCCCATCTCAAGCGCGCAGGCTGCCGCTTCGAGCGTGTTCATTACGGTAAAGCGTCCGGGAATCGGGCTTTTTACCTTAAAAACATGGCAGACGGAGCTAAGCAGATACTCTATGCCGTCAACCCCGAGATTTACCGTGTCTGCGGCAAGATAATCAGTTCTTTTCGAGTCGTTGCAGGTACAAAGGCGTATCTTTGAGCAGCCGCCGTCCTCCGCGGCACGCCTTATCTCGCATGCGTACTTGTCATCGGCGTTTATAACGGCAAGGTCGCACATGGAAAACAGCTTTTTCTTTGCCGCAAGGTACGAGAGCATATCGCCGTGAAAGTCAAGATGCTCAGGCGTAAGATTTGTAAAAACCGCGGCGGCAAAATGAAGCGGCGCGAGCTTGTCGAGCGCAAGCGCATGAGAGCTTGCTTCAAGAAAAACCACCTCGTCGCCGTCCTCTGCCATGACGGAAAGTATGCGGTAAAGATCTCTCGGGTCGGGAGTTGTCATGTTTGATGTGCTCTTTGAGGAGCTGCTCTCAAGTTTTCTGTCGCCCGAATAGCATACTACAGTTCCGATAAGCCCCGTTTTTACGAGCGCAGCGCCGAATATGGCGCGCAGCATAAACGTAAGCGAGGTTTTGCCGTTTGTCCCGGTAACAGCAACGAGCTTCATGCTTTTTGCCGGGTCTCCGTACCATGAATTAAAGAGAAAGGAAAGCGCGCGGCGCGTGTTTTCTGTGCTCAGGTGAAGAACCGAGGGCACACTCTCAAAATCAAAGTCAAAACCGCTTCCCTCCTCGGTCAGAACGGCAAGGGCGCCGTTTTCGACCGCCGTACGGATATATCTGTGCCCGTCGTTTTTTGTTCCGCGAAGGCAGACAAACAAATTTCCCGCTTCCACCTCTCCGGAATCAGATGCAATGCCCGTGATTTCAAGCCCGTCGAAGTTTTTTTCTTTTTCCGGATCTTGACTACATTGTTTGATGTCTGTTCCCTTAATCAGTTCGATGAGTTTCAAGCGTTTCACCTCTCAAATTCGATGCTTGTAATTTAAAATGTTTAACTTCCATCTAATTTGAGCGTTTTTTGCTTTATTTTCTATGTTAAAGAAAGGGAAAATCAGTCTGTTCCGTCCATATACCTGAATTCCACCGTTACGATAGTACCTTTCGGAACTTCGGTTCCGGCTTCCGGAGACTGAGACACGGCAACGGCGCCCACGCCGTTTTCGTAGTTGGTCGTTCCGGTAATATTTATATTCAGTTTGCTGTTCACTACCATAAGGTTTGCAACCGTGGCGGACTTTCCGACAAGGTCGGGAACAGTAACCATATCGCTTTTTTCCGTGTCGCCGGTATAAATATATACGACGCCGTCTCCGCGCACTGCACTTCCGCCTGCGGGAGCGGTTTTGATGACTGTATCGCCGTCTCCGACGATTTCATATGACATTCCCCGGTATCCGAGGCTCTGAATTGCGTCATCCACGCTCCAGCCTGCATAGTTCGGAAGAGTTTTTGTCAGATTTTCAAGTTCTTTTTCGGTATAGACCGCCTCAACACCGAGATACGGCAGGATAGCCGCCATGACACCGGCAACATAAGGAGCGGCAACGATGCTTCCGTAAACCGAGCCTTTGTTTGGCTCATCTACCATGATTAAGACCGCCACCTGCGGGTCGTCCGCCGGAGCGTACGCCACGCATGAACCGACTCGGTATGTGCCGCCGAGCTGAAGCTGTTTGTCTATTTTTTCGGTCGTTCCCGTCTTTGCCGCAATGCGGTAGCCGGCAACGTATGCGTTCTTTGCGCCTCCGTTGCCCGAAACGCCCTCCTCAAGTATCTGCGTGATAGTTTCACACACTTCCGTGCTTATAACCTGTCTCACCTTGCTGTCACTATCATAAGTATAGACCACGTTTCCGTCTGAATCGGTCATTTCCTTTACAAGGTGGGGAGTCACAAGATATCCGCCGTTTGCAACTGCGGCAATGCCGCGGATATGCTGAATCGCCGTCACGGTAAAGTTCTGTCCGAAAGAAGCGGTCGCAAGTTCGACCTGATTGAAATTGCTGTATTCGTGGAATATCGAATTTCCTTCGCCCGGAAGGTCTATTCCGGTCTTGCCGAGATATCCGAACGCGGAGAAATAATCATAGAATTTTGCCGAGCCTAGCCTCAGCGCTATTGTCATCAGCACCGGGTTGCAAGACTGCTGAAGCGCCTCTGCAAATGTTTCTGATCCGTGCCCCGTCGTCTTGTGACAGTGAATCGCGCGGCTGTAACCCGGAACATAAAACGCGCCCGAACAGAAAAACTGCTCGTTTACCTTGACGACCTTTTCCTCAAGGCACATCGCGGTGGTTATTATCTTGAAGGTTGAGCCGGGCATATACGTGCTTGTTATCGTCTTGTTTGACCACGACTGCTGTAAAAACTCATTTTTTGCCTTTTTATACTCGTCGCTACCCTCCTCGTATCCGAGAGCATCAAGCTTTTCGGTAAAATAGGAGTCAAGCGTCCACGGGTCGTTGCAGTTGAAATCGGGAATCGACGCCATGCCGAGAATCGAACCGTCCTTTACGTTCATGACGATTCCGCAGACGCGCTCATCTGCGCCGTTGTCGGCGAGCGTCGCGCGCAGTTCGTTTTCGAGCGTGTACTGTATGTACATATCGAGAGTTGAAGTAATGTTGTATCCGTCAAGAGCTTCGATATAGCTCTCGTACTCTGTCGGCATCTCGTTGCCGTACGAATCGCGGGCGGTGATATATATACCGTTTGTTCCCGAAAGCTCTTCTTCATACTGATATTCAAGCCCGTAAAGACCGTTGTTGTCGGTTCCCGTGAAGCCAAGAACACTTGACGCAAGACTGTCGTAGCAGTAATAGCGTTTTGCCGTCGCCTCAAGATGCACCATGTTGTAAAGGTCATTCTCGGCTATGAACTGCCTGACAAGTGACGCCTCTGCGTCCTCAACATTCTTCTTTATCGTCTCGTCCTGGCGGTTGACCTTTGCGGTCTTTGTCATTATTGTGTCGTAATCGGCTCCAAGCAGCTCCGAGAGCTTGCCCGCGATAAGTTGGTCAAGTCCCGGGCGCGGCTCTGTATCCTCATCGCCTTTTATCGCCGCCTGAATATCCTTCGGAGAAATAAAAACACGGTATACCGTGACATCAGTAGCAAGCAGCACACCGTTCGTATCATATATATCTCCCCGTTCCGCGGGAATGACCGACTCGGTCGTCATCTGCGAAATGACCGCTTTCTGATACCTTTCGTAATCCCTTGTCTGGAGTGCAAGTATTCTGAAAGAAAGGAACACGAACGCAAAAACAATAAATCCGAGAATCAGATACGACCGCAAGAACAAACCGGTACTGACCGATCTTTTGGACATTCGTTTCCTCCTTTCCGTTTTCATATGTCTTTGCGGAATCGAACCGCAGTTCGACTCCGCTTTCACACTTTTTATTATGTTTTCTTCTGACAGCCGGCGCTTAAAGCGTGCCGGAAATCCCCGGCGCAACATGACGGGAGTTTTCCCCTGTCTTCCACATCATTTTATTTCGCAGAAAAGAAAAATATGTCTTTCCCGCTCAGTTGCCGCCGCGTATTGCCGCGAGGAGAGTTGAAAGACCGACATTCGTGTTTTCCTCGTCGTAGGTTTCAATGATGTCCTCGTCGGTAAGGCTTATATACTGCTTTGAAATAAGGTCCTTGCTCACCATTCCCAGCTTGTCTACCGCAATGCTTTCGATTGTTCGCAGGTTGTTTTTCATTTCAAGCGCTACCGAAAGCTCGCTTTCCTGTTTTGCAAGCTTTGAGACCTCGCTTTGAAGCTCAAGATAATCGTTTGACGCGTCGCTCAGCATTACAGAGCTTCCCACAATGAACATAAGGGAAACAGCGCAGGCAACAACGACAAGAATGGTTGCCACAGGCAGATGACGGAAGTTCTTTCCGAGCGTTCCGAGATTTATTTTAGTACGAGGAGCTTCCTTCACCGCTCTTCTCTGCGGCATGGAAGCCTCTTTTTTTACGACAGCCGAGCTTTCCGCGCGTTTTTTTGCCGCGGGGGAAGCATTGCGCAGCTGCGTGTTTTTTGCCGCGCCGTTTACAGGAGCTCTCATATCCGCGGAGGAGTTTCTTTCGACTTGAGTCCGAGGCGAAGCAAACTGCATATTGTTTCTTGCCGCGGCGACAGTCTGCGCGCTTTCTCTGTATGCCGAGCGCGCGCGGTACTGAGCCGAAAACTCATCCAGTGTCATCGGATGAGAGCTTGTTGCTCTCCTCTCGTTATATGAAGAACGTCTTTGCGCCGGAGCAGCAGCCTCTTCATGCGCGTACATACCGGTTTTCGCGGCAAGTCCGCGTCCGGCAAATTTTCTGCTGAGCGCTTCAAGCGCATATTCCGCATCGGGCACAGTCTGCGTGTTCCGGTAATACATAAAAACGTCCTCCGTAAATTTCTATATTTTTTCTGCGACGCGAAGCTTCGCGCTTCTTGATCGCGGGTTTTCTTCCAGCTCTGCCGCGCTCGGAAGAATGGGTTTTTTCGTAATTATTTTCAGTTTCGGACGATTCCCGCAAACGCACACGGGAAACTCCTTCGGACACGTACAGCCCTTTGCAAGCTCCGTAAACGACTGCTTCACTTCTCTGTCCTCAAGAGAGTGAAAAGTTATAACGGCGATACGTCCGCCGGACGAAAGCAGTTTAACCGCGCTCCCGATTGCAGGGGCGATAACGGAAAGCTCACCGTTCACCTCAATGCGTATTGCCTGAAAGGTGCGCTTTGCCGGGTGCGGACCGCCTTGCCGCGCCGCGGCGGGTATTGCTTTTTTTATGATTTCGGAAAGCTCTCCCGTGGTTTCTATCGGCTTTTCGCTTCTTGCCCGAACGATTTCCGACGCGATTCTGCCGCCGAATTTTTCCTCGCCGTAGCCAAATATCACATTTCGGAGCTCTTCCTCGGAATAACTGTTTACAACGTCGTATGCACTGAAGGAAGAGCGATTGTCCATTCGCATGTCAAGCGGCGCGTCCGCCTGATATGAAAAGCCTCTCTCCGGTGTATCGAGCTGATACGAGGAGACGCCGAGGTCCATCAAAATTCCGTCGATACGGTCTATGCAAAGCTCCGAGCACACGCTCTCAAGCTCCCTGAAATTACTTCTGACAAGCGTAACCTTGTCCCCGAACCGTGCAAGTCTTTTCCCTGCCGCGCGTATCGCGTCCTCGTCCTGGTCAATGGCAATAAGTCTGCCGCCGTCTCCGAGAGCCGAAGCAATCCCAAACGAATGTCCGCCTCCGCCTGCCGTGCCGTCGACGTATATGCCGTCCGGCTTTATGTCAAGGCTTTCAATGCACTCTTCAAGAAGCACGGGCTTATGGCTGAATACCGTTCCTTCCTCCATATTACCTGTCATATTCTCGGATAAGTCCGGAGAGCGCATATGCGTCTTCGCTTTCGATCTTCTTATCGTAATTTTCCTCGTTCCATATTTCGTCATAATCGCCGCAGCCGACAATCATCGCCGTTCCCTTTCCAAGCTCCGCATGGTCGCAAAGAGGCTGGGAAAGGAGAATACGTCCCTGTGAATCATATCCTGCCTCAAGAGAGTTTCGGAAAAGAAAGCGGTTGACGTCATGCCGTTTTGACGACGGGACTTTGGAAAGCACGTTTTCTTTATATTTCTCCCATTCGCCGAGAGAGTAAACAAGGAGGCATTTGTTTTCAAGGTCACGCACGACCATTACGGTGTCACCGAGCTGTTCACGGTGTTTGGCGGGAATAAAAAGTCTGTTTTTCGCATCAACCGTATGCTTAAACTCACCGCAAAGCGACACTTCGACTACCTCCTTTTATCTTTAAACTTTTGGTACGTTTATTCGACACTTTTGAGAATAATTCAACATTTTGCACCACTTTCATAATTATTATAGTATGGCGAATGGAAAAATGCAATAGTTTTACGCAATTTTTATAAAAAAATTTTCAGCTTTTTTCATAAAACCACTAAAAAAAAGTGCTCAAATTAAAAAATTGCGGAATAAAATTTACAAATATTTACTTTTTTTCAATAATATTACATATCTAACATTATCATACATCGTCATATTCGGTCGAATATTTCCCGACATAATCCCCTTGTTTCCGGCAGTCACCGCCTCTTCCCCGCCTTTTTCGCTTTCCTGCGGCAAAGAAAGCCGCGCTTTGACAGAATCGGCTGTCAAAACACGGCTTATATTCTGTTCTTTTGTCAGGCGCCGAACTCTGAGCGCAGTTTTTCGAGCGCCCCTTTTTCTATTCGGCTGACATACGAGCGCGAGATGCCCATTCGCTCCGCCACCTCGCGCTGAGTCATCGGCTCGCCGCCCTTCAGTCCGTAACGCATCACGAGTATTTTGCGTTCCCTCTCGCCGAGACGCGTAAAAACAAGACGCATCGCCTGCTCGGACTGTATCTCCCGTCCCACCTCCTCCGTCATGCACTCGTCCGAGCCTATCACGTCCATATATGTTAAAGGATTTCCGTCTCTGTCAACGTCTATCGTCTCGTTTATCGAAACTTCTCCCGCGAGCTTCTTCTGCGAGCGGAAATACATGAGAATCTCATTCTGTATGCACCTCGCTCCGTATGTGGCAAAGCGCGCGCCGTTATCCGGGTCAAAGGAATCGACCGCCTTTACAAGTCCGATTGTTCCGATTGATACAAGGTCCTCGCCGAACTTGCTCGACGAATAGTATTTTCTTACAATGTGTGCGACAAGCCTCAGGTTGTGAAGTATCAGCTTTTCCCGTGCCTTTTCGTCTCCGTCTCGCCGAAATGCATCAAAACATCGCTTTTCCTCCTCCTCACCGAGCGGAGGGGGGAAATTCTGCGGCGTCGATATGCCGAGAATCATGCACGCCGCCTTAAACACGGCGGATATTAAAAATGCAAACAAAAAATCACCTCTTTTCAGTCAATTTTATGCAAATAAATAAAATCCTTGCCTGTACATTGACAGACCGCAAAAAAAATGGTATTATTTATAAACGGTAACGTCGAAATAAAGCGAAAGGGCTTATTATATGATAAAAACAGCAAACGCCGTCGTCGGTCAGTCCGGAGGACCTACCGCCGCGATAAACGCGAGCCTCGCGGGAGTGATTCGCGCCGCCGCAGACTCATACGGAAAAATCGACAGGCTTTACGGAATGAAAAACGGAATAGACGGACTGCTGTCGGAGGAGCTTATCGACCTTTCCGTTCTTTGCCATGATGGGGAAAAGCTCTCCCTGCTCCGCCACACACCTGCGTCCGCGCTCGGCTCATGCAGACACAGGCTTCCGCCGCCCGAAACCGACGAAGCGCCTTATAAAAAAATCTTATCCATACTCAAAAAATATAACATACGCTATTTTTTCTACATAGGCGGCAACGATTCAATGGATACCGTGTCAAAGCTCGGCTCATACGCGGAAAAAAACGGATTTGACCTGCGCGTTGTCGGCATTCCCAAAACAATCGACAATGACCTTCCCCTGACAGACCACACGCCCGGCTTCGGTTCTGCGGCAAAATACATCGCCACAATGACGCTGGAGATACTTCGTGACTGCGCAGTATACACTGTGCCGGCGGTCACAATAATTGAGATAATGGGGCGCGACACCGGCTGGCTTGCCGCCGCCTCGGCGCTCGGGAGAAACATCTGCGGCGCAGAGCCTGACCTTGTTTACCTGCCTGAGCGCGATTTTGAGATGAATCGCTTTCTTTCCGATGTGCGCACGGCATTAAAAAAGCATCCGAATGTTGTTGCAGTCGTTTCCGAGGGCATACATTTTGCCGACGGCACCTCCGTGGGTGCGGCGCTTCAGAGCGGCGCTTCGGATGTTTTCGGTCACAAATACCTGTCCGGCTCTGGGAAAGCGCTGGAGCTTGCCGTCAAGGCGGAGATAGGCTGCAAGGTGCGTTCTGTCGAGCTTAACCTTTGTCAGAGATGCGCTTCTCACATTGCTTCCGAAACTGACCTTAGTGAAGCCGAAGCTGTGGGAGCACATGCCGTTGCCGCGGCATTTGACGGCAAATCGCGCATTATGATAACCGAGATAAGAAACGGAAACTCACCATATACCGTGAGCTTCGGCACAGTCTGCGTTGACGACGTGGCAAACAAAACAAAATATGTTCCGTCTGACTTCATAAACGCAGACGGCAACAATGTAACGAATGCTTGCCTTGAATATCTGACCCCGCTTATTCAGGGAGAAGTCGCGCCTCTTTACCGAGATGGGCTGCCTGTCCATTTCGTGTTCTGAAAAATTCACACAGCACTAAAAACCGGGAGAAACGATGTGTTTCTCCCGGTTTTTCTTTATTTTATGAGCTTTTCCGCAAAGCTGCATATATCGGACGCCGCCGCGGAATTTATATATTTTTTCTGATTTTCTCTCATCTTAGCGATGGAATCCGGTTCTCTCAGCCTGTCAAGCGCTTCCTCAAGCTTCTCGGTTTTTGTCCCGACGGCAATGCTCATGCCGCACTTTTCAAAAAATTCCATGTTTTTGTTTTCACAGCCCGGAATCGGCGAAATGTGAATAAGCGGCGTACCGCTGACAGCCGCCTCGGTAGAGGACAGTCCTCCCGGCTTTGACATAAAGGCGTCGCACAGCTTCATGTAAAGCGCCATCTTATCCGTACTTGCAAGCAGAATATATCTTGAATCCTCACCGTATTCGGCTCTGAGGCGCTCAAGGAGCCTTTTGTTGTTTCCGCAGATAACAATGAGACGGTATTCCGGATGTTTATCAAGATACCCGCTAAGAATCGATATGGTCTTTTCGATAAGTCCCGCGCCGATACTGCCTCCGGAGAGCAGAAGATAACGCTTTTCCGCGTCAAGTCCAAGCTCCTTTGCGGCGCTCATGCGTGAAATATCCTCGCTGAACACATGGCTTACGGGAATGCCAGCCGGAATCAGCTTTTCGGCGGCAATTCCGCGACCTGTAAAATCTTCATTCAGCTCTTTCGCGGGAGTGACAAAGAAATCGCAGTCGATTTCTTCCGTAAACGGCACGCACACATAGTCGGTGGCAATAAATATCCGTACGGGAAGCTCTATACCCATGTTTTTCATATAGGCGAGTATCTCACCGGGAT
>JBJFAQ010000250.1:0-2462 GCA_051887995.1 Eubacteriales bacterium | reverse complement strand
ATCAAGGATACAGACTTGATATTGTAAGCACAAACGAAACCGAGCTCGGCGGATTCCGCGAGGTTACCTTCATGCTTGAAGGCGAGAATGCCTTCGCACACATGAAATACGAAAGCGGAGTACACCGGGTTCAGCGCGTTCCGGAAACCGAAGCGCAGGGACGTATTCAGACTTCGACCGTTTCCGTCGCAGTACTGCCCGAGGCCGAGGATGTGGAAATTGAGATAAATCCGGCAGACCTTAAATTTGAGACCTGCAAATCAAGCGGCGCGGGAGGTCAGCACATTAACAAAACCGAATCCGCCGTCCGCATAACTCATATTCCGACAGGTATTGTGGTCGAGTGCCAGGAAGAGAGAAGCCAGTTCAAAAACCGAGACAAGGCAATGAAAATGCTCCGCACCAAGCTATATGACATAAAACAGCGTGAAATGTCCGACGCCATAGCGTCAACAAGGCGTGAGCAGGTAGGCTCGGGCGACCGAAGCGAAAAAATACGCACATACAACTACCCGCAGAGCCGTGTGACAGACCACCGTATAAAAATGACGCTTTATTCGCTTGAAAATTTCCTTAACGGCGATATCGGCGGCATGATAGACGCGCTTGCCACACATTACGCCGCGGAAAAGCTCAAATCATCAGAAATTTAAAGGAAAGGAAGTCAGCTTTTGACGACCGAATTTGTAAAAATCGACGATCCGACGCTTCCCGAAGCTCAGTCGGCGCTTGAAAAAGCAGCAGGAATACTGCGCTCGGGCGGGCTTGTGGTCTTTCCGACCGAAACTGTATACGGTCTCGGCGGAAACGGGCTTGACGAAAGCGCCGCAAGGAAAATATATGAGGCAAAAGGACGTCCGTCCGACAATCCGCTGATAATTCATATAGCAAGTCCCGAGGACGCGGAAAAATACTGCCGTACAAGCCCGCTTTATTACAAGCTCGCGGACGCATTTATGCCCGGTCCTCTTACCGTGATAATGCCGAAAAAGGATATTGTTCCGTTTTCGGTCACAGGCGGGCTTCAGACGGTCGCCGTGCGCTGTCCGTCTCACAAAACAGCGCACGAGCTTATAAAAAAGGCGGGAGTGCCTATCGCAGCCCCGTCCGCCAATCTCTCGGGGAAGCCCTCGCCGACAAACGCCTCTTTTGTGATGGAGGATATGGACGGACGGGTGAACATGGTCATCGACGGCGGAAGCTGTGATATCGGGCTTGAATCCACAATCGTGATGATAAACGGAGAGTCGCTCACGCTTCTTCGCCCCGGCGGAATTACATACGACGCGCTGTGCCTTGTTTACGACGATGTAAAAATCGCCCCTGCCGTACTCGAAAAGCTCGCCGACGGCGAACGTCCGCTTTCACCAGGCATGAAATACAAGCATTACGCGCCCGCAACGCCGGTTGTGCTGCTTGACGGTGAGGAATCTGACGTGACGCGCTTTCTTGCCGAGGAACAAAAAAGAAAGAAATGTGCGATTCTCTGCTACGACGAAGAAATTCCGTTTCTTGAAAATATAAATCTGCTGCCCGAGGGGAGCAGAAACGACCTGAAAACCCAGGCGCACAGGCTTTTTACTGACCTTCGCCGTGCAGACAGGCTCGGATGCGAGGTGATATATGCCCACATGCCGGAAAAAAACGGGCTTGGGCTTGCATTATACAACCGAATGATACGCGCCGCGGCGCACACGGTCAAAAAGATATGACAAAAGAAATTCCGAAGGAAGGAACCGAAAATGGCAAAGAAAAAGAAAACTCCGGAAGCACCGGCTGAAATCGTTTACTCCGAGCCAATGCTCCAGCCAATTACGGAAACCATCGAAAAAAACTACATGCCGTATGTAATGAGCGTCATAATCTCACGTGCAATACCGGAAATCGACGGCTTCAAGCCGTCGCACAGAAAGCTGCTTTACACCATGTACACAATGGGACTGCTCAGCGGCGGCCGCACAAAAAGCGCCAACATCGTCGGACAGACGATGAAGCTGAACCCTCACGGCGACGCTTCGATTTATGAAACTCTCGTGCGTCTCACGCGCGACAACGCAACGCTTCTTCACCCTTTTGTCGATTCAAAAGGAAACTTCGGCAAGCAGTACAGCTCCGACATGCAGTACGCGGCGTCGCGTTATACCGAATGTAAGCTCGAGCCCTTCTGCGAGGAGCTTTTCCGCGGCATCGACAAAAACGCCGTAGACATGGTCGACAACTATGACGGAACGCTTAAAGAACCGTCTCTGCTTCCGACCACCTTCCCGAATGTACTTGTGACACCGAATATGGGAATTGCGGTCGGCATGGCGTCGAATATATGCTCCTTTAACCTTGCGGAAATATGCGACGGCACGACCGCGCTCCTTAAAAACCCGAAAACCAAACTCGAAAAGATAATGGAGCTTATCAAGGCGCCGGACTTTTCGGGAGGAGGTCACATTCTTTACGACCCCGAGCAG
>JBJFAQ010000249.1:0-11180 GCA_051887995.1 Eubacteriales bacterium | reverse complement strand
CGGCTTTGCAAGCCTTGTAAATTCCGTTATGGCGGTAAAGAAGCTTGTATATGATAACAGGAAAACAACGCTGAGTGAGCTTAAAACAGCACTTCAAAATAACTGGGAGGGCTATGAACAGCTTAGAGAGGAGGCTTGGCATTGCCCTTATAAATACGGCAACGGCGAGCCTGAAACCGATATGTATGCTGAAGCGATGGCAAGATATTTTGCGAATAAGGTTAATAACAGACCCAATGCCCGCGGCGGAGTTTATAAAGCGATAATGCATTCCGCGATGCAGTTTGTATGGCAGGGAAAAAAGACATTGGCGACTCCCGACGGAAGAAAAGCGGGAGAAGAGCTTTCCAAGAACGCCTCGCCCGTACCCGGAACTGATAAAAACGGTGTAACCGCGTTAATTAACTCCGTTGTCAAGATTAATCCCACACTCTACCCTGAAAGTTTCTGTTTAGATGTTATGCTTCACCCGTCCGCAACAGAGAGCGAAGACGGGTTAATTGCTATGAAGGCGTTGCTTGACACATATATGGCTAACGACGGAATGAGCATGCAAATAAATGTATTTAATTCTGAAGTTTTGAGAGATGCACAGAAAAATCCTGATAAATATCAGAACTTACAGGTGCGCGTATGTGGTTGGAATGTGCTGTGGAATAATTTAAGCAAGCCTGAGCAGGACGCATATATTTTAAGAGCGGAGAATGTTAAGTGAAAATCATCCACTCAAAAAGGTGTATTGTATGAAAGGGAAAATTTTTGACATAAAAAGATTTGCTGTACATGACGGAGACGGAATCAGGACAACGGTATTTTTTAAAGGCTGCCCGTTAAAATGCGTCTGGTGCCACAATCCCGAGGGGATAGATTTTAAGCCTCAATTAGCGTTTTACGCAAACAAATGCATATGTTGCGGAGATTGTGTCAAAGTATGTCCGCAAAATGCACACAGCATAAAAGACGGCATTCATACTTTAGACAGAAAAATATGTCTGTCCTGCGGCATGTGCGAAAGTGTTTGTTTAAAGGATGCATTGACGCTCTACGGAAAGGAATTTACGGTAGACGAGCTTATGCCGTTGCTTTTGGCAGATAAGAGCTTTTATGAATATTCGGGCGGTGGGGTTACGCTTTCGGGTGGCGAGTGTCTTTCTCAAGCTGATTTTTGCCGTGAATTATTGAGAATGCTTAAAGCCGAGAGTATTAACACCGCGGTTGATACTTGCGGCCATGTTCCTCAAAGTGCAATTGAGGAGGTTATTCCGTATACCGATACATTTTTATATGATATAAAAGCCCTTGACGAGGATGTACATATTAAATGCACAGGCCACAGCAATAAACAGATCTTAGAAAACTTAAAATTCATAGACAGCTGCGGAAAAAACATTGAAATCCGTATACCGTATGTGCCGGAATTTAATGATAAGCAAATCGAGAAAATATCTGATTTTTTAGCCGGCTTAAAAAGCATCACCAAAATCAGGCTTTTATCTTATCATAATTATGCAGGCTCTAAGTATACCGCTCTTGATATGCCGAACACCTTACCGGAAGTCTTACCTGCAAAAGAAGATATTAAAGTTGCAAAAGAATTGATTAAAAAGATTACGCAAAAAACAGTGATATAAAATTGAAAGAATCGTTTTGTATCCCTTAAAAACATTTACAGCAAAGTAAATCTTTCTAAATTGCAATATCAAATCGGACAGAATAAAAAAATTCAGCAGACGAGCAATAATCGAAGATTTTATGGGGAAAACGGTTAATCCAGACCTCCACGCGTGCAATGGCGGAATCCGGGATATCATCAAAGTTGGTTACTTTTGGAAAAACGATGGATGAGAGAATTCTGCTTCTCGTTGGTACCTCGGGCGGACTCTTATAGGAAACTTTTGCTGCCCGGCTAACCAAAATGAAAAAGTCGCCTAAGTAAACTTAAGCGACTTTTTAGTTTTGGTGCGGGTGACAGGACTTGAACCTGCACGAATAAACATAAGATCCTAAATCTTACGCGTCTGCCAATTCCGCCACACCCGCAGACAATAGATATTATAGCGAAAAAGCGCCGAATTGTCAACAAAATCTTTTTCTTGAGAAAGACATTGAGGAAGGCATATGATTTTGCCCGTAAAAAAGGCTTGACAAAACAGCGGGTTTGTGATATCATATGTTCATGTTGCGGAGGCATAGCTCAGTTGGTTAGAGTACTTGCTTGACATGCAAGGGGTCGCAGATTCGAGTTCTGCTGTCTCCACCAAAAAAGTCGAGGACGTTTGTGTTTAAGCGTTCTCGACTTTTTTATGCACAATTTTGGTACGAATTTTTTTAAAATGGGTAAAAAATACTGTATCCGCCGAAAAAAACGACTGTAAGAGTCGGACGCTCTTTTTTCATCTCTCAGGAGGCATGGCAAAAACGTATATTATATCATATAAGCTCGAAAAAGGACGTCGGGGCAAGAACCCCGACGTTTTTTTGCGCAATTTGTATGCTTTTTCGCGTGTGCTTTTACACGGATTTTACATGAATTGTCTTTCCCATTTTACAAAGGCGACTTATCATAAAGGCGTAAACCAATGAAAGAGAAAAAAAGGAGATTTTTTATGAAAAAGATCATCAGCGTTATTTTGGTATCCATTCTTGCAGTCGCCGCGCTTGTCGGATGCGGCAGCAAGGAAAAAACGGTTTCGACGGACGGCTCAACTTCCATGGAAAAGGTCATCGGAGCGCTCGGCGAGGCATTTGAGAGTGACAATTCCGGAATCACATTCACTTATAATCCCACAGGCTCAAGCGCAGGAATTACCGCTGTTGCCGAGGGAAGATGCGACATCGGACTTTCGAGCCGTGCGCTGAAGGACGATGAAAAAGCGCAGGGACTTACCGAAACGATTCTTGCCCTTGACGGCATTGCCGTTATCGTAAATCCCCAAAACCCCGTAAATGATCTTACGGTTGAAGAGATTGCAAAGATATACACAGGCGAGATTAAAAACTGGAAAGACGTCGGCGGAAATGACGCGGAGATAGTACTTATCGGACGTGAGGCGGGAAGCGGAACACGCGACGGCTTTGAATCCATTACCGGAACAAAGGACGCCTGCGCGTACCGTCAGGAGCTTACATCCACGGGCGATGTTGTGACAACAGTAGCGGGCAACCCAAATGCGGTCGGATATGCTTCGCTTGCCTCGCTTAAGGACACGGTAAAAGCCCTTTCGGTCGGCGGCGTCGCACCGAGCGAAGCGACGGTAAAGGACGGCAGTTATGCGGTACAGCGTCCCTTCGTGCTCGTGACAAAATCCGGCGCAAAGCTGTCAGACTCGGCGCAGAAATTCTATGATTTTGCCCTGTCGGCAGAGGCAAACGCTATAATTTCCGGAGCGGGCGCAGTACCGATACACTGAGTGCGCAAAATAAAAGGCAAGCGACGTTTCACGCCGCTTGCCCGTTTGCGGTTTTTGAAAGGCATGAAATGATGAAGAAAAAGAAACAAATTACGGAAAACATTGTGCACGGCATCTTCCTTGTGCTCGGACTCATTACCGTGGCGTGCGTGCTCCTTATTACGATTTACCTCATTATCTCCGGAGTTCCGGCGATACGTAAAATAGGGCTTGTCAATTTTCTTTTCGGAAAAGAGTGGGCATCGACCGCCGCGGATGCAAAATTCGGGATTCTTCCGTTTATCCTCACGAGCGTGTACGGCACGGCCGGCGCTATCGTTATCGGTGTTCCGATTGGATTCATGACGGCGGTATATCTTGCAAAGATAGCCTCGCCGCGTGTAAAGAGCGTGGTCAGCGCCGCCGTGGGGCTGCTCGCCGGGATACCGTCGGTGGTATACGGTCTTGTCGGCATGATGGTGCTTGTTCCGGGGATAAGAAAGATATTCGGAGTTCCGGACGGTGCAAGCCTGCTTGCCGCCATTATAGTACTTGCGATTATGATACTGCCGTCCATAATAAAGGTTTCGCTTACGGCGCTTGAAGCTGTGCCGAAGGAGTATGAGGATGCGTCGCTTGCGCTCGGCGCTACTCCGATTGAGACTTATTTCCGAGTTTCGGTTCCTGCGGCAAAGAGCGGAATCGCGGCGTCGGTGGTACTTGGCGTCGGCAGGGCGATAGGAGAGGCGATGGCGGTCATGATGGTAGCGGGAAACGCGTCGAATATGCCCTCGCTGTTTGAGAGCGTGCGCTTTCTTACGACTGCGGTTGCAAGCGAGATGTCGTATTCATCGGGGCTTCAGCAGCAGGCGCTGTTTTCCATCGCTCTTGTGCTGTTCCTTTTCATAATGCTGATAAATGCGGTTCTGAATTTCTTCCTCAGACGCGATAAGGAGGGGTGACGGTGAAGAAAAAGACGATTTCGCCGAAAAGAAAGGCCTATTCCGTGCTCATGCGGACGCTTATGTTTCTTTCTGTCGGCATAACCGCGCTCCTTACGCTTTTCCTTATTTTTTATGTAATGATAAAGGGTATTCCGAACATCACATGGGAGTTGCTTTCGACAAAGCCGAGCATTTTGAAAAACCATATCGGTATACTTCCGGATATAATAAACACGGTTTATATCGTTATTGCGACGCTTCTCGTGGTGCTTCCTCTCGGAGTCGGAGCGGCAGTATATCTGAATGAATACGCGCAAAACAAAAAATTTGTCGCCGTGATTGAATATGCGGCGGAAACGCTTTCGGGAATTCCGTCCATTATCTACGGTCTTGTCGGAATGCTTTTCTTCTGCCAGTTTCTCAGTATGGGCACGTCTCTCATAGCGGGAGCGCTTACGCTTGCCGTTATGAACCTTCCTACTGTGATGCGCACAACACAGGAAAGTCTCAAAACCGTTCCGCAGAGTTACAGGGAGGGGGCCTTCGGGCTCGGCGCCGGAAAATGGCGCGTTATACGCACTGTTGTGCTTCCGGGCTGTGTTGACGGAATTATCACAGGCTGTATACTTTCCGTCGGAAGAATTCTCGGCGAGTCCGCCGCGCTGCTTTTCACCGCGGGCGTGGCGCATGTTTTCGCCGGCATAATCGAAGGGCTCGGTTCCTCCGGCGCAACGCTTACCGTGGCGCTTTACGTATATGCAAAGGAGCGCGGTGAATTCGGAGTTGCCTTTGCCATCGCCGCTATCCTTATGGTACTTACCGTGCTTATAAATCTTGCGGCATCTCTTGTGGGAAAATACTTCAAGAAAAGGAGAAATTTCTGAGCAGCATAATAAATGTACATGACCTCTGCCTGTGGTACGGAAACTCGCAGGCGCTGAAAAACGTAAATATTGATATAGAGGAGCACAGTATAACGGCTCTCATCGGTCCTTCGGGCTGCGGAAAGTCCACATTTCTCAAAACGCTGAACCGAATGAACGACCTTGTGCCCGGAGTGAAGATTACGGGAGAGGTGAAATA
The DNA here is from genome assembly GCA_051887995.1 of Eubacteriales bacterium. Lineage (GTDB taxonomy): Bacteria > Bacillota > Clostridia > Oscillospirales > CAG-272 > SIG710. Next base: position 5,764 of record JBJFAQ010000249.1, on the reverse strand, counting down.
CCGCGGGGAGGACATTTTTGACCCTTCGGGAGACGTGAACGAGCTCAGGCGCGAGATAGGAATGGTTTTTCAGAAGCCGAACCCCTTCCCGATGAGCATTTACGACAATATTGCATACGGTCCGAGAACGCACGGTATAAAAAGCAAAGCAAAGCTCGACGACATTGTTGAAAAATCGCTTCGCGGCGCCGCTATTTTCGATGAAGTGAAGGACAGACTGAAAAAGAACGCCCTCGGACTGTCGGGCGGTCAGCAGCAGCGTCTCTGCATTGCGCGGGCGCTTGCGGTAGAGCCGGATGTGCTTCTCATGGACGAACCGACGAGCGCTCTCGACCCGATTTCAACTTCTAAAATAGAAGAGCTTGCAATGGAGCTGAAAAAGAGGTATACTATAGTTATAGTAACGCACAATATGCAACAGGCGGTCAGAATTTCAGACAACACGGCGTTTTTCCTGCTCGGAGAGCTTGTCGAATACGGAAGCACCGAGAAAATGTTTGATTGCCCGTCTGACAAACGCACGGAAGACTATATAACGGGGAGGTTCGGATAATATGAGAAGCAAATTTGACGAGGAACTCTCAACTCTTCACCATGAGCTTATACAGATGGGCTCGATGTGCGAGGAAGTAATCGCTCTCGCCTCAAAAGCGCTGACGGAGGGAGACACAGAGCTTTCGCTTAAGGTCGCGCCGATTGACAGCGAGATTGACCGAATGGAGCGTACGATAGAATCGCTGTGCCTGCGTATCCTCCTGCGGCAGCAGCCGGTGGCAAAGGATTTGCGTCAGGTGTCGGCGGCGCTCAAAATGATAACGGATATGGAGCGCATCGGAGACCAGGCGGAGGACATCGCGGAAATAATCCGTTTTCTCGGCGGCAGAACGGGCGGAGAATGTGAATATATATCGCTTATGGCTCAGGCGACGATAAAAATGGTCACCGAAAGCGTCGACGCGTTTGTAAAACAGGACATTTCCATTGCCAAGACCGCCATAGACCATGACGATGAGGTGGACGATTATTTCGACAAGGTGAAAAAGTCGCTTATATCCATGATAAGCGAAAGACCTGAGGACGGAGAATATGCCATCGACCTTCTTATGATAGCAAAATATTTTGAGAGAATAGGAGACCATGCGGTAAATATTGCGGAATGGGTGGTATTTTCCGTGACAGGTACACACAAAGGAGAAAACATATGAAAATATGGTGCGTTGAGGACGATGCGGGAATCCGGGATATCGAGGTGTACACTCTCGGCTCTACCGGGTATGAGGCGAGGGGTTTTTCGGACGGCACGGAATTTTTCGGTGCGCTCGCAAATGAACTGCCGGACCTTGTCATTCTCGACATCATGCTTCCGGGAGAGGACGGCGTAAGCATACTGCGGCGTCTCAGGAGCGACGCGCGCACAGAGAAAATACCCGTTATCATGGCGACCGCAAAGGGAATGGAATACGACAAGATACAAAGCCTTGACTCCGGAGCGGACGACTATCTGGTAAAGCCCTTCGGAATGATGGAAATGGTCTCGCGCGTAAAAGCGGTACTGCGTCGGTGCGCGCCTGCAAAAAGCAGTGCGACGCTAAGCACGGGCGGGCTTGTCGTAAATACCGAAGAGCATACCGTTACTTTGGACGGGGAACGTATTCAGCTCACGCTTAAGGAATATGAGATCCTGAAGCTCTTTCTTTCTCATCCGGGCACGGTATATACAAGAGATCGCCTTTTTTCCGAGGTCTGGGGAAACGATTATGTGGGAGAGACAAGAACTGTGGATATGCATATAAGAACGCTCAGGCAGAAGATAGGCAAATACGGTGAGATGATTGAGACCGTGAGAGGGGTAGGATACAGGATGGAGGCGGAGAAAAAGTGACGAAAAAAATTTTCAGGTCTGTTTTTCTTGTGGCAATGGCGGTGCTGCTTGCCTGCTTTGTTTTTATTCTCGGCGTGCTCTATGAGTATTTCAGCTCCGAGCAGGAAAAACAGCTTACAACACAGCTTGACCTCACAGCGGCGGCGGTTGAGCAGAGCGGAATAAAATATCTTGAGAGCCTCGGCGACACGGACTGCCGCCTTACTCTCATATCGCATGACGGAACGGTATTATATGACTCCGAAGGAGATGCGGTCGGAATGGAAAATCACGCGGAGCGCGAGGAAGTAAAGGAAGCGTTTGAGAGCGGAAGCGGAAAAAGCTCGCGCTTTTCATCGACGCTGACCGAAAAAACGCTTTACTATGCAAAGCTCCTCTCGGACGGAACGGTGCTTAGAATTTCGACAAGTCAGGCGACGGTGGCTCTGCTTGTTATCGGGCTGCTCCAGCCGCTTTCGTTTATTCTGATTTTTGCGCTTGTGCTTTCGGTCGTGCTTGCTTACAGACTTTCGAAAAAGATAGTTGAGCCGCTTAACAACCTTGACTTTGACAGACCGCTTGAAAACAACGCCTACGACGAGCTTTCGCCCTTGCTTGCACACATGGAATTTCAGCGCGGGCAGATAAAGGCGCAGGAAGCGGAGCTTGAGAGCAGACAGAGCGAATTTTATGCCGTTATCGAGAATATGAACGAGGGACTTGTGCTTCTCGGACGCACCGATGAGATACTGAGCATAAATCCCGCGGCGTCTGAATTTTTCGGTGCGGAAGACTGCAAAGGAAAGAATTTTCTTGAGGTCGAGCGCGACCACGAAATATATAAAGCGGTTCAGCGCGCCGGAGAAAAAGGTCACGGCGAGCTTCAGGTAAGCCGACGCGGAAGAGAATATCAGCTCAGCATGAGCCGTATAGGCGAGGCGGGAGACAGCCGAGGCACCGTCATTCTTGTTTTTGACATCACGGAGAAGATTTTCGCCGAGCGAAACCGCCGCGAGTTCACGGCAAACGTCTCGCATGAGCTGAAAACTCCGCTCCAGTCCATTATGGGCAGTGCGGAGCTGATTGAAAACGGCATGGTGAAGGAAGAGGATATGCCGCGCTTTGTCGGACATATTCATTCCGAGGCAAAGCGGCTTGTCACTCTTATCGAGGATATTATAAGACTTTCTCAGCTTGACGAGGGCGAAACGCTCCCGACCGAGACGGTTGACCTTGACGCACTTGTCTCGGAAGAGATAAAAACCCTCTCGGACGCCGCAAGGGAGAAGAATGTTTCTGTTAAAGCCGACATAACGCCCGTGAAGATAAACGGCGTGCGTCAGCTTCTGCATGAAATCGTCTACAATCTTTGCGACAACGCAATAAAGTACAATGTGAGCGGCGGAAGCGTTACGGTGACGGTAAAGCCAATAGGGGAAAACTCGGGAGCGATGATTTCGGTCGCGGATACCGGAATCGGCATACCCGCCGAGCACAGACAGAGAGTGTTTGAACGTTTTTACAGAGTTGACAAAAGCCACTCGAAGGAAACCGGCGGCACAGGGCTCGGACTTTCCATTGTCAAGCACGCGGTGCAGTATATGGGCGGCAGGATAACGCTTGAGAGCGAGGTCGGAAAGGGCACGACGATAACGGTTACGTTTGAATAAAGCGCTTTTTCGGAAAATGCCGTAAAAACACCTCGTGAAGCTCCTTTTCGGGAGCTTCACGAGGTGTTTTCATGTAGCATGAGACTTTGCGTATTCTGTGGGCGAGACACCGTAGAAGCGCTTGAACATTTTGGAAAAATTGTAGATGTCAGTGTAGCCGACGGAGCGCGCCGTGACCGTAACGCTGCTTCCGCCGCGCGAGAGGAGAGAGGCGGCGAGCGACATTCTGTATGAATGCAGGTATTTTCCGGGCGGGACACCGACTTTCTTTTTGAAAATCGATGAAAAGTAGCTGCGGTTTAGACTTAAGCGACGGGCAAGCTCTTCCGCGCCTATTTCGAACATATATTCGGCACGTATTATGCCGAGCGCGGTGTCAACATAGTCCTCCGTTGTCTCCTGATCTTTCATAAGAAGCGCAAACAAGTCCCATATCCGCGCGCAGAGATAAAATTTTTTCTGCGGTTCTGCTTTTATGCTTTTCTTCATATCTTCAAATATTTCCGCAGCTTCCGGCTTTTTTATGACGTCGGCGAGCGGCACGGGCAGCTCTCCCGAGGCGGTAAAGCCTATCCAGATATAACTCCACGGCTTTTCGCCGTCCGCCTCGTAGTAGGTTTCGACATATGGCGGAATGACAAACATTTCACCGGCACTGAGAGCATGCTTTTTGCCGTCTTTTATGAAAATTCCGCTTCCCGACACGACAAAATGAATAAGCCAGTGGGTTCTGACAGCAGGTCCGTAGGCGTGATTTTTTTCGCAGTCCTCATATCCGAAACTCACCGGAGTTATTTCGGTGAGCTTTTCTGAGGAAAAACCGTAGTTGAATTGCATATGCTTCCTCCGAAAAGCAACAAAATGACAAATTGTAGTAACATTATACCATTTAATTTGCCCTGCTGTCAATATATAATATCCGCAGACGGGCAAGGAAAGATGCCCGAAAACAAGAAAAACAGAAAGGGCGGAGAAAACTATGAAAATCACATTTATGGGAGCGGGAAGCACCGTTTTTGCGAGGAATGTTATCGGAGACTGCATGTGCGTTGAATCGCTTAGGGACAGCGTGTTTGCCCTTTACGATATTGACCCCAAAAGACTTGAAGAGAGCCGGGTGATTCTTGAGGCAATGCGTGCATCAAAGGGCGGATACGGCAAAATCGAATGTTATGCCGGAGCCGAAAACCGAAAGGAAGCGCTCCGCGGCGCCGATTTTGTCGTAAACGCGATTCAGGTCGGTCTATATGACCCGTGTACAATCATAGATTTTGAGGTGCCGAAAAAGTACGGTCTGCGCCAGACCATCGGGGATACTCTCGGAATCGGCGGAATCATGCGCGCCCTGCGCACTATTCCCGTGCTTCATGATTTTGCTTCGGATATGGAGCAGGTCTGCCCCGACGCGCTGTTTCTCAACTATACAAACCCCATGGCAATGCTGAGCGGATATATGCAGAGGTATACGGGCGTAAAGACAGTCGGGCTTTGTCACAGTGTTCAGGTATGCTCTGAGGGACTTTTAAAGGAGCTTGGAATGGAGGATATGCTCGATGGCAGAAAGGAGCTTATCGCCGGCATCAACCACATGGCGTGGTTGCTTGAGATAAAGGACAAAAACGGAAACGACCTGTATCCGGAGATAAAGTCAAAGGTGGACGCATATCTTGCAAATCCCGAAGCCAAAAACAAGGTGCGCATGGAGTACATAAAGAATTTCGGGTACTACTGCACCGAGTCGAGCGAGCACAACGCCGAATACAATATGTTTTATATAAAGAGCAAATATCCGCAGCTTATCGAGAAGTACAACATTCCGCTTGACGAGTATCCGCGCCGCTGTATAAGGCATATCGAAGGCTGGAAAAAGGAATATGCAGAGCTGCAAAAGACGGGCGTAAAGGAACATGAGCGCAGCAACGAGTATGCGTCACGCATCATGCAGGCAATGACGGAGGGCACAACTCTCCAGATAGGCGGAAACGTGCTGAACAGCTCCCGTCTTATTTCAAACCTTCCCGAGGAGGCATGCGTTGAAGTTCCATGTCTTGTAAACGGCAGAGGCGTGAACCCGTGCTATGTCGGAGCGCTCCCCGTTCAGTGCGCGGCAATGAACATGACAAATATAAATGTCCAGCTTCTGACAATCGAAGCCGCGGTTACAAAGAAAAAGGAGCATATTTATCAGGCGGCAATGCTCGACCCGCATACAGGAAGCGAGCTTGACATTGAC
>JBJFAQ010000248.1:0-2483 GCA_051887995.1 Eubacteriales bacterium | reverse complement strand
AATGACATTGTAAGGCTTTTTCACGGGCTCAGGTACGTCGTTCTTGACGAAATACACACGCTGATAGGCTCGGACCGCGGAAGTCAAATAATATGCCAGCTTTGCCGCATCGCGCACATAATCGGACACACTCCGCGCAGAATAGGGCTTTCGGCAACGATAGGCGACCCGCAGATTGCCGCCGATTGGCTAGCCGCCGGAACAGAAAGAGCCACCGACATTCCCCTGTTTCCCTCCGGGCAGATAAAATGGCGGCTCGGACTTGAGCATTTTTATATTCAAAATCCGAAGCTCGACCAGTCAAAGGATATTCAAGACAAAAACACGTGTCCGGGAGAAGGCGAAAGCGAAGAAATCTGCGATTCCGAAATCATATCCGACGTCAAAAACGCCACGGATAAGCCGAAACGCAAATCTGCAGAGCTTGACGCGGGCTACGAGTATATGTACGACTGCGTAAAAAACAAAAAATCGCTTGTTTTCTCCAACTCGCGCGAGGAAACCGAATATGTGACCGCAACGCTCCGCCAAATTGCCGCAAGGCGCGGCGAGCCGGACATTTTCCTGATACATCACGGAAACCTTTCCGCATCCCTGCGCGAGGAAGCCGAGCTTAAAATGAAAGACGAAGACACGCATGCTGTCACCTGCGCCACGGTCACAATGGAGCTTGGAATTGATATCGGAAGGCTCGAGCGGATTCTTCAGAACGATTCGCCAAACTCCGTGTCGTCTTTTCTTCAAAGACTGGGACGTTCCGGCAGACGCGGCGAGCCGCCGGAAATGATGATGGTTTTCCGCGAGGAAAATCCTCTGCCGAATACCCCTCTGCCTCAGCTCATTCCTTGGAGTCTGATGCGCGCAATTGCCATTATACAGCTCTATATAGAGGAAAGATTCATTGAGCCGCCGTCAAACAAAAAAATGCCCTTCAGCCTCCTTTTCCAGCAAACGTTGAGCGTCTGCGCCGCATCGGGCGAGCTTACTCCGAAGCGTCTTGCGGAAAAAGTGCTTTCCCTGCCGCCGTTTGAAAACGTTGACCGCGAGGACTACCGTACACTCATTCTTTCAATGCTTAGAAACGATTATCTTGAAATGACGGAAGAAAAAGGGCTGATTGTAGGTCTTGCGGGGGAAAGACTGCTCGGCAGCTTCAAATTTTATGCCGTTTTCAAGGACAGCGAGGACTACACCGTCAGGTGTGAATCCGACGAAATCGGAACGATTACCACGCCCCCGCCTGTCGGAGACCGCTTCGCGCTTGCGGGCAGAGTATGGGAGGTCGAGGAGCTGGATATTCCGAGAAAACTGATATATGTAAAGGCCGTTCTCGGAAAAATGGAGGTTTCATGGCCCGGAGATTACGGAGAAATACATACAAAAATACTTGAGCGAATGAAAAAAGTCCTCATCGAGGACACGGTTTATCCGTATTTGAAGCCAAATGCACAAAAGCGCCTTGACGTTGCCCGCAATCTGGCACGAAACACCGGTATGACCGAACATTCGATAGTCCATCTCGGAGGTTATTCATATTGCCTCTTTCCTTGGCTCGGCACCCGCTCCTTCAGAACACTTCGCAAGTTCATAGCTTCACATTCCAAACAGTTTAAAATATCCGGTATGGAATTTGAAGGCTGCAACTATATGACTTTCAAAATGGAATGTAATGACTACGAGCTTATCCACGGTCTGGCGGACGAGGTAAGGCGCTGTGGCATTGACCGCGCGGCGCTTGTTTCGGCAGGGGAAATTCCCGTTTTTGAAAAATACGACGATTACATTCCGGCAGAACTGCTACGGGCAGCCTATGCCTGCGACAGACTGCGCTCAGACGAGGCGGAAGCTCGGATACTTGAAATCGAAAAGGAATATTGACCTGCAGCCTTGCGGTTTTGCGCCCGGAAAATCAAAAGCCACAAGCAAAAAGGCTTTTTACGAAAGCACTTCAAAAAATACGTCCGCACGTTCTTATATAAGGAACGTGCGGACATATTTTTAAATAGAATCTTTCAGGGCATACTTTAATTATGTATCGACTTCGTCTTTTACCGGATTTACAATCTGAATGCATGTTCCCGGAATCTTGTATCCGAAATCGGCGGGCTTTGCCCATCTTACGGCATTGACAATTATCCTGCGCACATAAGGGTTGTAGAACGAACGGCAGGACTCATGTCCGGGCTGAAAATAGAACACTTTTCCCGCTCCGCGTCGATAGCAGGCGCCGCTGCGAAAGATGTTTCCGTCCTCATACCAACCGCAGAAAACAAGCTCCTCGGGCTGTGGAATGTAAAACGGCTCGCCGTACATTTCTTCCGTTAAAGTAAAATGATCGGGAATACCCGCGGCTATCGGATGCGATGGGTTAAGATTCCACACAATCTCTTTCTGATTGCGTCCCCACGATAGATTGCCGGTCGTACCGAGAATTTTCATGAACGGCTTTGACTTATGTGCGGACTGCAGCGGAATAAATCCCA
>JBJFAQ010000247.1:0-11246 GCA_051887995.1 Eubacteriales bacterium | reverse complement strand
GCGGAAGCAATAAGGTCTTTGTATCCCTCTTCAAGATGTATGACGGTACAATCACGGCTATTGCACATCCCGAGACGAGCGGTGCAACATATACCGGAGCATATCGCACCGCTAACTACAGAAGACAGAATCACCTTGATAAGCAGTTTATCGGTTATTCTATTGATACTTTTGTCTTTGATGATGGATTTAAAACAATTAGCGAAAAATCCACTTCGGGCTTCAATGAGAGAGCTGATTACGGATTTAGTTCTTCACTCACAACAATGGTATTTGCCGATATCAACGCAATCGGCGTCGGTCAGGCTTTCCATTCTGACTCTAAGCTTATAACCGTATATGAGTTTGATCCTTCACGTACGGCAATTGAAACCGGAGTTGTTGACATAAGCAACCTTTCTGTATCTAAATTCAGTTCCTCTTTCTTCTCTTCGGCCACTTCTGTTACTACCGTAAAGTTGCCTGAGCTCGGAGGCGCTACAAAGACTCTTCCGGATGCATTCTTCCAGGGAGCAACTGCCCTCAAAACACTCTATGTAGGTGATACAAATGTAACAACCACCTTATCTGACGGTAAATCTTCAATTGATTTTACAGGTACCGGATATAGCTATGCGTGCGAAGTCAATGGTTCAACAATCGGACAAAAGACAAAGACATTCGAGAACGCTAATACGATTACCCATGTAAAGAACGCTACCGCCGGAGTAATTATCAGCGGCGACGGAGAATCTTATATTGAAGTTTGGAGAGTGAGTGGCAACTCTTGGACTACAACCGACCCGTCGGCTTCCTGATTATCAGACAGCTCTGATATAAAGCAAAAATATAATTTTACAGCGGCGAACTTCGGTTCGCCGCCTTTTCATTTTTTGCGTTTCAGAGCCTCATTATTTTTGAAATCGGATTTATGCTCAAAAATAATGCGATTTTCTGTAAATAAAAGCGCAATTTTTTTGTATTCGTTGCTAAAACAGGCAAAGTGTGGTATAATAAGCGCAGTAAAAGGCTCGCAAAGCTTGCCTTTTCAGGCAAAGCACGGCTTTGCCGCGCGCACCTTGTGCGCCTGCGCCCTTGACGGCTTCGCAAAAATGCCCTTGCAAGCAAACATTTTTGCTTCATGGTATAATAAGCGCAAAGAAAGTCTTGCATGGCAAGCCTTAAAGTCAAAGCGCGGCTTTGCCCGGCGCACTCCGTGCACTTGCGCCTTTTCCACGCTCTCCCCAGCTCTTTGCCACCGCGCTTTTCTCCCCTGTGCCCCTTCGTGGCAAGCATTTTTGAATTACAGTATAAATAAAATATGAGAAAATCCTTTAAATACTGCTTCAATATTACAGAAAGGAACGTAAACGACTGTGAACGAAATCAAAACCGCTGAAATTCTCTGCGTCGGAACGGAACTTCTTCTCGGCGATGTTGTAAATACCAACGCCACATACCTGTCGGGCAAGCTCGCCGAGCTTGGCATCTCGGTGTATCACCATACCGTTGTCGGGGACAATCCCGGGCGCTTAAAAGAAGCGCTTACGGAAGCCGCGCACCGCTCTGACCTTGTTATCACAAGCGGCGGTCTCGGTCCCACATATGATGACCTGACAAAAGAGACGATAGCGGAGGTTTTCGGGCGCAAACTTGTCCGAAATGAGCAGTTAATGAGCCGTCTTGAGACGTATTTTGCCGAAAACCACCGAGTTATGACCGAAAACAACAGAAAACAGGCGATGATCCCCGAAGGGGGCATTGTTTTTGACAACAATTACGGTACTGCACCCGCAGTAGGCATTGAAGATGACGCAAGAGGTGTTACCGTTATAATGCTTCCCGGTCCGCCGCGGGAGCTTGAGCCTCTTTTTGCCGAGGAAGTAATGCCGTATCTTGCCGGACGGAGCGGAGCGACGCTTGTGAGCCGCAACATTCACATTTTCGGAATGGGCGAATCGAGCGTTGAAAGCATTCTGCGTGAAATGATGGAAAGCGCGGAAAATCCCACGCTTGCACCCTACTGCAAGGACGGAGAAGTACGGCTCAGAGTGACCGCCAAGGCTGAAAACGCGGAAATGGCACGCGGCATGTGCGATGAAATAATTGAAAAAGTACAGAAAACCGAGGTCGGTAGCTTCATTTACGGCATCGACTGCGGCACGCTTGAAGGGGCGCTTGTCGCGGCGCTGAAAGAAGCGGGGAAGACGGTCACGGCGGCGGAATCCTGCACCGGCGGGCTTATCGCAAAGCGTATTACTGACATTGCGGGCAGCTCCGAGGTTTTCCCCGGCTCATTTGTGACGTATTCTGCCGAGGCGAAGCAGAAAATCCTTGGCGTGAGGGGAGAAACGATTGAAAATTACGGCGTGGTATCGTCCCAGACCGCTGTCGAGATGGCGCGGGGCGCGCGGCTTGCTTTGGGCGCGGACATCGGAATTTCCACGACAGGCATTGCAGGACCTGGCGGGGGAACGCCTGAAACTCCCGTCGGCACGGTTTATCTCGGAATTTCAACGGAAAAAGGCGACCGCTCGGTTCTGCTGACGCTCCCGCCAAAGCGCGAGCGCAGCTATATCCGTACTCTTGCTGCATCAAATGCCATTTTGCTTGCCATTAAAGAAATACCCTTGCTTCACTGATTTCTCGGAGGAATTTTCACTTGAAACACCTGTTTAAACACGCTCGAAAATATCGCATTGAATGTATATGCGGACCGCTGTTCAAGCTGATAGAAGCATCGTTTGAACTGTGCGTGCCGCTTGTTGTAAAGAAAATAATCGACGTCGGAATTGAGAAGGCGGACAGCGGTTATATAATACGCATGGCACTTTTACTTGTACTGCTCGGTGCGCTCGGATTTGTGTGCGCGGTCACCGCTCAGTATTTCTCGGCAAAAGCGGCGGTCGGCACTGTGGCAGGTCTTAGGCATGAGCTACTCGACCATATTCAGAGCTTATCCCATACGGAGCTTGATCGCGCGGGAACATCGACGCTCATCACCCGTATGACAAGCGACGCAAATCAGGTTCAGGCAGGGATAAATCTTACCCTCCGACTTTTTCTGCGTTCGCCGTTTATTGTCATCGGCGCCATGATAATGGCGTTTACCATTGATACGAGGGCGGCGCTCATATTTGCCGCGGTTATTCCGTTACTTGCGCTTGCGGTTTTCGGAATAATGCTTATCTGCATTCCACTCTATAAGAAAGTACAGCAAAAGCTGGACTCGGTACTGGGGCTTACGCGGGAAAACCTCTCCGGCGTGCGTGTTATACGCGCTTTCAGGCGTGAAAAATACGAAATCGGGGATTTTGACGAGAAAAGCGAGAGCCTTTGCGGCGAGCAGAATCTTGTCGGCAGAATTTCCGCGCTTATGAATCCGATAACGTATGTACTTATCAATGCCGCAGTGATTGCTTTGATATACGTAGGAGCGCTGCGGGTCGAGGCGGGAATCCTGACGCAGGGCGCGGTCATAGCGCTTTACAACTATATGTCTCAGATTCTTGTTGAGCTTATCAAGTTTGCAAATCTCGTCATTACCGTGACAAAAGCCGTGGCGAGCGAACACAGAATCGAAAATGTGTTTGAGCTTCGCTCCTCTCTTGAGAACGGCAAAAGGACAAGCGGTGCTGACGACGAGCGCGGTTGCGTCGAGATGAGAAATGTTTCGCTTACGTACAGCGGCGCAGGTGCGCCCTCACTTTCCGGAATTGATTTCCGTGTCTCTTCCGGTATGACCGTCGGCATAATCGGCGGCACAGGCTCGGGAAAAACGTCGCTTGTCAGTCTGCTTCCGCGTTTTTACGACGCAAGCGAGGGAGAAATACTTGTTGACGGCGTTCCGGTAAAGGAGTATGAGCTTTCTTCTCTGCGCTCCAAGTTCGGAGTTGTGCCGCAAAAGGCACTGCTTTTCAGGGGAACGATAAGAGAAAATCTTCTCTGGGGAAACGGACAGGCTACCGAAAAGGAGCTCTATGACGCGCTCAGAGCCTCACAGGCGCTCGACTTTGTGGAGGCAAAGGAAAACGGGATAGATTCTGCCGTTGAGCAGGGCGGAAGAAACTTTTCGGGAGGTCAGAAACAGCGGCTTACCATTGCGCGCGCGCTTGTGCGCCGACCGGAATTTCTGATTCTTGACGACAGCACCTCGGCGCTTGATTTTGCAACCGACGCAAAGCTCCGCATGGCTCTGAGGGAGCTTGACTATTCTCCGACGGTTTTTGTCGTGTCGCAGAGAACGTCTTCCATACGCGGCGCAGACCTTATAATCGTCCTTGATGACGGGCGTGCGGTCGGAATCGGCAAACACGAGGATTTGCTTGAAAATTGTCCGGTTTACCGTGAAATTCACGAATCTCAGTTCAAAAAAGAGGAGAAAAACGCATGAAAAAAGCAAATAAAAAGACAGACGGCAAAAAAGCAAGCGCTTTTTCCGCACTGCCGGACGTCATTCGTTTTCTCCGCCCTTATCGGATGCTGACGATTTGCTCCGTACTTCTCTCCGCAGGAACGGTTTTCTTTACTTTGTATGTTCCGATTCTGATAGGCAACGCTATCGACTGCATTGTGGACGCGCGGCATGTTTATTTTGACTCTATGCTTCCGATCCTGTACCGAATCGCCGCAAGTGTTGTTCTTGCTGCCGTATTTCAGTGGGTTGCCGGTATGATAAACAATAAAATCACCTTTGAGGTCGTGCGCGACATACGAAAAGAGGCATTCCGCAAGCTGCAGCAACTTCCGCTTTCCTATCTTGACACTCACCCATCGGGTGAGATTGTCAGCCGTCTCATCTCGGACGTTGACACATTTGCTGACGGACTTCTCCTCGGCTTTACCCAGCTTTTCACCGGCGTGCTTACAATACTCGGCACGCTCGGCTTCATGTTTTCACTAAGCCCCTTGATTGCACTTATCGTCGTTGTGCTGACGCCGCTCTCCCTTTTTGCCGCGAAATTCATCTCCGAGCATACCTATGACATGTTCAAGCTTCAGTCCGAAACGCGCGCCGAGCAGACGGCGCTTGTTGACGAGGCGATAGGCGGGCAGAAGGTCGTCAAAGCTTTTGACCATGAAGAAGAAATCATGAAACAGTTCGACGAGATAAACGACAGACTGCTTAAATGTTCTCTGCGCGCCACGTTCTTTTCGTCTCTTGTCAATCCATCGACGCGGTTTGTCAACAGCGTTGTATACGCGGCGGTCGGGTGCTTCGGAGCGCTGTCCGCGGCAGGACTGATAGGAGGCACGGTGCTTTCTGTCGGAACTCTTTCGTGCTTTCTCAGTTATGCGAACCAGTATACAAAGCCTTTTAATGAGATATCGGGAGTTGTGACAGAGCTTCAGAATGCGCTTGCATGTGCGCGCCGTATTTTTGAATTTATGTCCGAGACACCTCAGACGCCGGACGCGGCGGACGCTCCGGAAAATTTTGTTCCGAAAGGAAACGTTGCGCTTTCTCATGTCGATTTTTCATACGTTCCGGAACGCAAACTGATACAAGACTTTAACCTCAGCGTAAAGCCAGGTCAGAGAGTCGCCATTGTTGGTCCTACCGGCTGCGGAAAGACCACGGTAATAAATCTTCTCATGAGATTTTACGATGTGGACAGCGGCTCGGTTTCGATTGACGGTACGGACATACGCCGACTGCGCCGCAGCGATGTGCGCAGCGCATACGGCATGGTCCTTCAGGAAACATGGATGCGGAGCGGAACGGTCAGAGACAACATTAAAATGGGGCGTCCCGACGCGACCGACGAGGAAATGATTGAAGCCGCAAAGGCGGCGCACGCACACAGCTTTATACGCCGTTTGCCTTATGGGTACGATACTGTCATAAGCGACGAGGGCAGTCTGTCTCAGGGACAGAAGCAGCTTCTCTCGATTGCGCGGGTGATGCTGTGCGACCCGACGATGCTGATTCTCGACGAGGCGACCTCCTCCATTGACACACGCACCGAAATACGGATACAGAAGGCCTTTTCGACGATGATGGAGGGCAAAACGAGCTTTATTGTCGCTCACCGCCTTTCCACAATCAGGGAAGCGGATATTATCCTTGTCATGAAGGACGGAAACATTATCGAAAGCGGCAAGCATGATGAACTGCTTGCAAAAGGCGGCTTTTACGCCGGACTTTATAACAGTCAGTTTGCTGTATAATAAAAGAAAAACGCCCAAGCACGGGCGCTTTTCTTTTTAAAAGGCGTGATTATCCTATAATAATGTCACTAAAAAGCATAGACAAGCGGAGGACGATGTGGGATAATTGAAAAAAGAAAAGGAGGAATGAAAATGACTGCAAAAATAGTATATGAAAAAGAAAATCCTTTCATTGAAATTGACGGCGAGCTGTTTGCCCCCGCCATGTTCCGTTCATTCAGACCGTATCCTGCCAACATTCAGCATATTTACCGCACCGGAATACGCCTTTATCAGATGATAGTGAGCGGAGGAGTGAACTCCATAAATTCCAAGTATTCATGGTACGGAGGAGTATGGAACGGCCCCGGCAAGTACGATTTTTCTGCGTTTGACGAGCAGATTAAAATGTTCATGAAAAACGCGCCTGAAGGATATTTTTGCGTTCAGATAACACTCGACGCGCCGAAATGGTGGCTCGACGCGCACCCGGAAGCTCCCGACAGTTACAGCTGCCTCGGTCAGGCGGTTTTCTGCGAAGAGTGGAAGCACGACGCGGCGGAATATCTGAGAGCGTTTATCGAATATGCCGAAGAAAAGTACGGCGACCGCATTTTTTCGTACAGCTTCACAGCGGGCTGGTGCACTGAGTTCTTCTGCGAAGACAACGGCAGACCGTCCCCTGAGAAGAAAGAAGCATACCGCGCCTACTGCGGCGACCCCTGTGCGGAAATACCGGACAGCCCGGACAAATACGTTGTCGGTAGCTCGGTTTTCAGAGCATCCTCATCAAATGAATACAGATATCTGAAATGGGCGACCGAAAGGCTGCCGGAGCTTATAAATTTCTTCGGTGCAGAAGCACAGAAAGTAATAAAACATAATAAGCTGCTCGGAATTTTTCTCGGATACATCGACATGTCCTGCCCGAATCAGAACACATGGCTTACAAACGCTTACGAGGAATGTTGGAAAAATCCCGATTTTGATATGATTTATTCGCCCGCCGCATACAAGGAGAACCGATTTGCGGATTATGTAAGCTCGTTCCAGCTTGCGGTCGATTCGCTGGCTGTTAACGGCAAGCTGTATCTTCACGAGATTGATCACCGCACGGAGCTTGCGGCGTATCCGCGCGAGACCGGAAGACCGATGTGGGACGTATACGAAACACAGGAGGAGAGCATACAGGTCCTGCGGCGCGAGCTCGCCATTACAATGGCGCACCATGCGTCGTACTGGTGGTTCGATTTTATGGGCTGTTACTATAATACTCCCGAATATGAAAAGGAATTTTCAAAACAGCTTTCAATATATAACCGTTTGTCGCATATCGAGCGCAAAAACGTTTCTGAAATCGCTGTTTTCGTTGATCCCATGTCGTTCCTTAATATTCAGGAAAATTCAAATATATTTGTCGAAATGGTACGCCAAAATATCGACGAGCTGTGGAGATGCGGCGCGCCGTTTGACCTTTTCAATCTAAACGACCTGCCAAAGCTTGACCCTGACAAATACAAGCTGTATATTTTCCTTAACGCGATAAATCCTTCGGAGAATATCGTAAAATACATAAAAGAGACGCTTTGCGACAAATATAAGTTTTTTGTCGGCGCGCCGGGATATGCGCGAGGCGCTGAGCTTGACGCGGGCGGCATTTCGGATTTTACGGGAATAAAAAGCGAGGCTTTTGAGACAGACAAAATCGAACCCGCACATTATCTCGGGCATGAATTTGGCTATAAGAACGGAAATTTCGACTACAAAGGTGTGTACCGCACCCGCGAAGGCGTGATTTCTCCGCTTTTTCACATTACAGACCCGGACGCTGAGATTCTTGCAAGGTATGATGGCGGAAAAACCGCGTATGCATATAAAAACAAGGTCTTTTACAGCGCCGTGGGAAATATTCCGTATAAAATGTTTATGGACGCTGCCGAGCGTGCCGGAGTGCATATCTATCTGAGAGAAGGGCACGGGCTTGCCGTCACGTCATCGTTTATTGCGGTAAATACGATAGAAAGCGAAGCATGCAGCGTGACAATGCCGGAGGACTGCCGCCTTATTGACCTATATGACGAGGGACATTTTTACCGCACGGAAAATCGGGTGTTTACCTTCACTGCGCCGAAAAACACGTCAAAGCTGTTTTTGATAAGAAAAGGGCGCTGAAAAAGAATCATTTTTCTGCGTTTTCCGTTTCGTTTTGCTTCTTTCTGTATGCGGAGGGGGATATTCCGACAAGACTGCGGAAAGCGCGGCTGAAATAATAAATATCCTCAAATCCAAGCTGCGCGGCAATTTCGCCGACGGAGTATTCGTCCTCGCGCAGCAGTATGCAGGCGCGTTTCATGCGCAAAGCGTTCCGGTATTCAAGCGGCGATTGCTTCATTTTTTTGTGAAACAAACGATAAAATTGAGCGGTGCTCAAAAAACAATCGCCTGCAAGCTGTGAAACTTCGATAGGCTCGCAGAAATGCTCCCGAATATACCGCACAGCCGGCGCAATTCGTCCGTAGTGTGCCGTTTCGCTTGGGTGCACAAGCCCCGCAAGTACCTGATAAAAAAGCGCCTTTTCCCGAATCACATTGTCTCCGACAAGGCATAGCTGAGTAAGTTCATGAATGGCGTCCGCACATTCCTTTGGAGTCTTATCGGCAACCAGCAGCGGGCCGCGGCTGAACAAAACCATTTCGCCTGACTTGTCACGCAGGGTGAAATCAGTTCTGGTGAATGAAATTGTCTCCGATGTTACCTGCATTTGATGCTGAGAATGAAGGGGCAGATAAATAAGTGAACCGGGACGCAATTCCAGCACCTCATTCTGCGCGCGGTAGACGCATGTGCCTTCCTCAATATATAAAAACCCGTTGCAGCGGCGTCCGCGCCCTTCCAAAAAGCGATAGGTCGGGTGCTGAAGGATAGAGGAAATCTCGCCCGCGAAAAATTCCTCTTTAAGAAGCTCCCCGATATCAATTATTCTCATAAAAAAGATGTTCACCCCTTTCTTTTTTCAATTGTAACGAAAAAGCGAAAAAAGGTCAAGTGAAAAAACGATTTTTTATGAAAAACAAGAGCTTGTCCTTGTAAATGATGAGAAAATCGTATAAATATATGCAACTTTAAGTCATTTTATTTTCCTTTTTTCAATGCTATACTAAGGGCGAAGAAAGGAGGTGGCTCGTGATGAAAACCTACTACAAAGTAGAGGGCGGCTGTGTGCTTTGTCTTATGTGTATGGACGAGTGCCCCGTGGGAGCGATTCATATTGAAGAAAATGTTTCTTCATTCATTGACAAAGATAAATGCATAGGTTGCGGGCGCTGTGCTCGGAACTGTCAGGCCGAGGCCATTATTCCTGTTCGTACCGAAGAATAAAAGAAAAAAGAGAGGGCGAGAAAACAATGATTGCTTTTGAACAGAAAAACGACAAGGTTTTTGCGGCGGGATACGAAATTGATATCTATGGAGAGTATGACGTTGTGGTAGCCGGAGGCGGAATGGCAGGAGTCGGCGCCGCGCTTGCGGCATCGCGCGAGGGCGCAAAGACGATTCTGGTTGAAAATACCTCTGCACTCGGCGGTCTTGCAACAATGGGTATTGTCAATATTCCGCTGGACTTCATCTCGGGACTTGGCTCGGAATTTTTCTCCGAGATGGAAAAACTGGACGGTTTGACCAAACGTAACTCAAATCCCGAAAAACACAAGCTGGTGTTTGACCGTCTGATGAAGAAATACGGCTGTGATGTACTGCTTGTCACGCCGCTGATTGACACTCTGGTCGAGGGTGATACCGTTCGCGGTATTATCATACATACAAAGAAGGGCAAGCGCGCCATTCTCGGAAAGCGCTTTATTGACTGCACGGGCGACAGCGACCTTGTATACTTCGGCGGCGGCGAAACCATGACAGGACGTCCGGAGGACGGCATGTCAATGGCTTGCTCGCTTGAATTTGTGCTCGGCGGCGTGGACTTTGACCGCTATCAGGAAAGTGAACTGAGACTGAAAGACCCTAAGTGGATAGACATGATTGCCAAAGCGCTGAAGGACGGAAAGCTTCCCTATGAGATTGACAATCATCTGAACTGGATGACGCACATTCCGGGACGCCCCAAGCACTGCGGAATGGATGAAGTCAGCATCTGCTTTGCACACTCCCGCAACTGCTTCCCGACAGACAACGCCGACCTTACCAGAATGTACATAGAAGGGCGCGAGCAGGCGGCGATTCTTTCCGACTTTATCCGTGAAAATGTGCCGGGATTTGAACATTCTTATCTGAGCTACACAGGCTCGCTGCTCGGCGTTCGTGAAAGCCGCCGTATCGTCGGAGAATACATCTTTACCGGTATGGACATCGCGTATGCCTCCAAATTCGACGATGTAGTTGCGATAAGCAAGCATGGCTTCGACCTGCATGGCTTTGAGGCTGCCGGAAACATGAAATGGTTTAAGGGCAAATTGCCGGATGGGCGCGACGCATATATTTCCAACCGTGCCGGATGGGGCTCACAGTTTCCGCCGGACGACGACCTGCCGCGCATCAACATGAAGGAGCTTGCTCCCAAAGGACAGTTTTATTACGAAATTCCGTACCGCTCGATAGTTCCGGTGCGCCTTGAAAACGTGCTTGCCGCAGGACGCAATATTTCCACCGATATTCCCGGTCAGTCGGGAACGCGGCTTGTCATGTTCTGCATGTCAATAGGCGAAGCGGCAGGAACCGCCGCCGCGCTTTCCCTTAAGGAAAATGTTACGGTACGTCAGCTTGATGTCGGCATGCTTCAGCGCCGCCTTGTGGAAAACGGGGTAAATATCGGACAGGGCTACCGTCGGATTGACGCTCTGCCGGAAAAGGATTATTCCTCCTACTATGCGGAGTTTGCAGACGGAAACGGCTGATAAAAAATTATAAAAAATATTCGCCCTCTTTTGAGAGGGCGAATATTTTTTAGGTGCTTTTAATGCTTTTCGATTTTTTCTCTTCCGAAATCATTTTTCTGAGCGCCGAGAGGGCATCGGAAAGTCCGCCTATCTCGTCCATTATGCCGAGAGCAACCGCTTCTCCTCCGTCAACGATAGAACCCACGTCGGTTGCAATCTCATCGGGGC
>JBJFAQ010000246.1:0-11265 GCA_051887995.1 Eubacteriales bacterium | reverse complement strand
GTATCTCACCGGGATAGATGTGAGTCGTGAAAATCACGTCATAACGGTGCGCTTCAAGATACGACTGCATTTTCCCGACCATGGCCTTGTTTACCGCATAAACGGGAGAATGAATCGGCAGGCGGCGGTATTCATCGCCGAGCTTATATATTGCTCCGAACAGGCGCGGGGTCTTCTGAGCGATTTTGATGTATCCGTCCCCGACCTTTTTGTCAAGATTTTTTCCCGCGAGCTTATAAGGGTCAAGCATCACGGCATTGTGACCGCGCAAATCAAGCTCTTCCTTCAGCGCTCGTGCCGCGGCGTTGTGCCCTCCCCCTGTACTGCACGACAGAATCAACGCATCCATAAAAGATTCACCTCAAAAGGAGATTTTTTCTCCCGACTTGCAAGGAGCCGCACGGATACGACCGCAAAAATAAGTGAAAATCCTATCTGCACCTGCGGACTTTCCGAAAAAACGAGCACCGCAATCTCCGTACATAAATATGTAACGAGAGTTCGGTAGTAGTTCGGAGAAATTCGAACGACAACCGAGAAAAAAATGAACATTGCGGCAAGAATTACAACCGCCAGATAATCAGGCAGAAGTCCGAGCAGGCAGCCGAAGGTGACGGCGATGCCTTTTCCGCCCCTGAACCCGAAAAGCACAGGGAAAACATGACCGATGACGGGCGCCGCCATCACAAGTCCGAGCACCGCGCCGCCACCGCCTCTTATATAGAGAAAGACAGGCACAAATCCTTTAAGCACATCGCCTGCAAGTGTCATCACGCCGTGCGAGAATCCTCCGTAGCGAAACGCATTTGCCGCTCCGGGATTGTGGTCGGGTGCGTTTTCGGTTATATCTTCTTTTCCGAAAAAACGTGCGGCTACTTTTTCAAAGAGAATACTGCCGCATATGTAACCTATAAGAACGTAGAGTACGTCTCTCATCATAAATCCTTTCCGTTTTTCTTTAAATCATCGGATTACTTTTTTTCGCGCTTTTCTCCACGCTGTTTCTTTGCCGCTTTGAGTCTCTCGTATGCTTCTTTATACTTTCCCGTCTTCAGACGCTCAAACGCATGAAACATATGGTCGTGAACGATATTTCTTTTATTTACAAGCAAATTAAGTTGCTTCCGGAGCTTTTCCGACTCCTCCGCCTTTTCTTTTATGTGTATTGCTCCGTCCGAAACGCTCTTTCCGATATGAGCCGATATGCTCTCAAGCTGTTTTGCCGCGTTTTCGATGGCTTTCATTCTGCTCTCAATCTTAAGAGCCTGCGTCAGAGTGATTATAGTGTCGGCAATTATCGCCGCGGAAAAAACCGAAAGCAAAATCGCCTCAATTATCCCCGGAATTTTACGCACAAGCGCGGCGATAAGCGGATGAAGCCCGTAAAACACCGCCATGCAGCCGACTCCCCAAAGAAGAGAGAACGTAAGGCAGACATAGCCTCCTATGTTCATAAAGCAATCGGAATAGTCCCACAGGCGCTCATGAAACAGCTTCTCACTGATAATCCCCACAAGCAGTTCTATTGCAGAGGTGACAAGCACCGACAAAACGAAAACAGAAAGCGGATACGCCCGCACAGGCTCAAGCAGGCACAGCACGGCAACAACGCCGAAACCGTAGATCGGGCATATAGGTCCGAGCAAAAAGCCGCGGTTTACGAATCTTCCCGTCTTAAAGGCGGCGAAGATAACCTCGCTTATCCACCCCACAAAGCCATAGATGAAAAAAAAGCTCAGTAGCTCATCAAACGAATATGACATGTTTTTCCTCCGGGTAAAACGGCGTCAGCAAAAAAAGTGATACCTCAAGCGATTTAAAATCGTTTTTTTTCGCGCGCGGCGGTCTGTCATCTGCCGCGCCACGGTCGAGGTGCTGAAAAAGGTCAAAAATTATATTAAAGGCTCTTCCGCCGCATATTTTCATATGAATGTAATTTTCGAGCGAATAATCTGAAGGAAACGCGCCCTGCGCAATTTAAGCGATGAGCGCTGGAAGATGAAAATATCCGCCGCCTCCCACATAAACACCCATGCAACAACATCTATCATGTTGAGCACTACCGACTGAACCCCAATGGAGTCAAGCACAACGGCAAGCGCAAACACAAATGCGGCAATGAAGGTCAAAATCAAGGATTGGAGCGTATTTTTCCTTATCTCCCGCGACACCTCAATAAATTCGGAATGGTAATATTCCCGTATGGCCTTATCATAAATGATTTTTTCGTTTTCGTCAATCGTTTTTCCGTCAATTCTGAAGTGAAGCGTTGCGCCGGGGTTTATATGCTTCAGGCTGTGCTCAATAAACTCAGCCGTATCGCCGGCAATAACGGCGTTTTCACCCGCGGAAAACGGCGAGAGAAAATCCGAATCGTCCGAAACGCCGATTCTGACAATCTGGCGTCCCTCCTCATCAAATTCCGCCTTTTTAGCCCGATGGATTTCTTTTGAAAGCCTGCGAAGCTCTTTTGCTTTTTTATACATTTTTCTTCCTCCGCGCAGAAATATTTTCAGGCGCCGTGCTCAAATAAGCCGCTTTCGCCAAACGGGTCGTCGGAACGGAACTGGAGCTTATAAAGGTCGGCGTAAATGCCGCCTTTTGCAAGAAGATCCTCATGAGTGCCCTGTTCTGCTATACGCCCCTCCGAAACCACGGCAATCTCGTCCGCATTCTTTATCGTTGAAAGCCTGTGAGCCACGATAATCGTGGTTCTGCCCTTGCAAAGCTCATCAAGAGAGCGCTGTATCAGGATTTCGGTCGTATTGTCAAGTGCGCTCGTCGCCTCGTCCAGAATCAGTATCGGCGGATTTTTCAGAAACACGCGGGCAATGGAAAGCCTCTGCTTTTGACCGCCGGAAAGGCGCACCCCGCGCTCTCCTATAACGGTGTCATAGCCGTTCTCAAGCGTCATTATATAGTCATGTATGTCCGCCCGCTTTGCCGCCTCGACAACCTCCTCGTCGCTTGCGTCAAGTCTGCCGTAAAGAATATTGTCTTTTACGCTTGCATTAAAAAGATATATGTCCTGCTGAACAATTCCGATGTTTCTCCTGAGCGAATCCATAGTAAGAGTATGTATTTCTCTGCCGTCAATTAAAATCTCTCCCGATGTCGGAGCGTAAAAACGCGGTATGAGATGGCATATCGTGGTCTTTCCTCCTCCCGAGGGTCCGACAAGCGCGAATTTCTTTCCTTTTCCGATGTCAAGGCTTACATGGTCAAGCACTTCCTTTTCGCCGTCATACGCATAGCTTACATCGCAAAACTCGATATGGCCTTCGATTTTGCCCGCGTCCACAGCTCCTTCTCCGTCCTGTTCAGGTGCGGAATCCATTATCTCAAGGAAACGCTCAAAGCCGGTTACCCCGTTCTGGTACTGCTCCATAAAGTTTATGAGAGTCATAACGGGAGTGATGAACATGCTGACCGACACAATAAACGCGGAATAGTCACCGAGCTCAATTGCTCCGTTATAAAGGAACAGTCCCCCGGCAATCAGCACAACAACGTTGAACACATCCGTGACAAAGGAGGTGGCGGAATGAAACTGCCCCATCGCCTTGTACGCCTTGCGGCGCGCCTCCGTAAACGAGACGTTTCCGACCTCGAACTTCTCCTCCTCTTTTTCCGCATTGCAGAAAGCCTTTGTGACGCGTATTCCGGAAATACTGCTCTCAAGCGACGCGTTTATCTGCGCAATCGACTGACGGCCTTCGAGGAAAGCCCGGCGCATTTTCTTGCGCAAAAGCACCGAAATCACGATAAGAAACGGCACGCAGGCGAAAATGATTAAAGTGAGGTAAATATTTATGCTCGAAAGATAAGCAAACGAGGTAATTACCGATATTGTGGAAATTATAAGGTTCTCAGGTCCGTGGTGGGCAAGTTCGCTTATGTCCATAAGGTCGTTTGTCATGCGCGACATTATCTTTCCGGTCTCATGGTTGTCAAAAAAGCTGTATGGCAGCTTTTCAAGCTGACGGAACATGTCGCTCCGCATCCGAGTCTGCATATGCACGCCCATCATATGCCCATAGTACTGTATAAAATAGTTGAGGAGCATGCGCACAAAGTATATTCCGAAAAGCCCTGCGCCTGCAATGACTATCATGCGGTAATTTTTATCGGGAATAAATGTGTTCAGCATTTTGCGCGTTATCATGGGGTACACTATACCGATAACGGATACAAAAAACGAAGCAAGCATGTCAAGCGCGAATATCTTTTTGTGAGGCTTATAATAAGCAATAAATCTTTTTAACATATACGCTCCCGCTGTTCTTTTTCGACAAAATAAATTATACCAACCGCCGCGCAAAAAGTCAAGGTCTGCTATTCTTAAATTGATAAAAACTATTGAAAAAACCGCGGGATTATGTTATACTGAATAAAACAATGAGGAAAGACGGCAAAAAGATGAAAGCGGAATATCTCGAATGCGGAAAAATAATAAATACACACGGCACAAAGGGCGCGATTAAGATCGAAAACAGATGCGACACGCCGCGTGTTCTCGCGTCGCTTCCTTTCGTTTACTTGAAAAACGGCGTCTCGTATGTTCCGAAAAAGGTGCTTTCGGCATCGGTATTCAGGGAATTTGTCATAATGGAGCTTGAGGGCGTGTCAAGCCTTGAAGAGGCGATGCTCCTTAAAAACAGGCTCATTTTCGCGCACAGACCGGATTTACCGCTTGATGACGGCGCGTTCTTTCTTGCCGACATCGAAGGGCTTCCCGTCATTGACGAGGCAAGCGGGAAAGAGTACGGCAGACTGCGCGAGGTCATAAACCGCGGCGCGTCGGATATATATGTGGTAGATACTCCGTCGGGCGAGCGCATGATTCCGGCGGTAAAAGAGTTTATAAAAAAGGTGGACACGGAAAAGGGCATTTTCGTCGCACCGATTCCCGGAATGCTTGAGGACTGAGGCAAGGGGAAAAGGAAATGAGATTTGATATTATGACGCTCTTTCCGGAGCTTGTCACGACGGTCCTCTCCGAGAGCATTATCGGCAGAGCGCAGAAAAGCGGCACGATAACCGTAAAGGCTCACAACATACGCGACTATTCCGAGGACAAGCACAGAAGGGTTGACGACACGCCGTACGGCGGCGGCATGGGGATGCTCATGGCGGCGCCTCCGATATATAACTGCTATGAGGCGGTCTGCCGGGAAGCGGACGCATCGCTTCCGCCTTCTGAAAATCCCCTCATGCGCCGGAAAGTCATATTCATGTCCCCGAAAGGAAAGATACTTACACAGTCAAAGGCGGCGGAGCTTGCCGAATATGAGAATCTGATAATTCTCTGCGGTCACTACGAAGGCGTTGACCAACGAATCATCGATGAAATCGTAGATGAGGAAATCTCAATCGGGGATTATGTACTCACAGGCGGAGAAATTCCGGCATGCATACTTGTTGACTGCGTTTCCCGCCTTATTCCGGGAGTACTGTCCTCGGACGAATGTTACGAAAACGAAAGCGTTGCCTGCGGTATGCTCGAATACCCTCAGTATACAAGACCCGCCGTGTTTCACGGCGTTCCGGTGCCGGAGGTGCTTCTGTCCGGTCACCATGCAAATATAGAGAGCTGGAGAAAGGAAAAGGCGCTTGAGCTTACGCGCCGCTGCCGCCCGGATCTTCTCGACAAAAAGGAGAATGATACGTGAAACTGAAAACCGGAAAGTTTTCCGAGCTTGTCTCGTCATCTGCTTTAATGAAGCTGGCAAAACGCATGTACTTCGCGGCGTTTTCCGGCTTTTTCGGCACGGCGGCGACGGGATATCGGGAATCTCAGGCACGCTTTGAAGCGGGCTTTTTCGGAGGAGAAAGAAAAAAAGACGCAAAAAGCTGGTCGTCCTCCCCACTCTCCCGACTGCGCAGAGCCGCTATCGTAAGCTACGAAAAAAGCTATGTAAGACGCGTTTTCTCCGCCGCCGCGGAATGGCTTCTCGGCTGTTATCTCAAATTCTACGGATTTTTCTTTCTCTATTTCGGTCTTTCCGTGCTTTTGATGAACTTTATAAAGCGCTTCGCGTTCTCCTCCGACCGTTCGGATAATATCTGCTGGTTCATCGGAGGCATGTTCTTCCTTATTTCTCTCCCATTGCTCACATCGCGGAAAAAACTCGCCCCTGCGCTTTCGGAAAGCCTTTTCTTTTCATTTCTGCTCTGCCGTGTGCTCGGAATTTCCGAGCTTGTGCTAAACGAAAAAGGAAAAAACAGTAGCTTCGGCTCAAAAAGATACTTCCTTGCCGCGTTTACGGGAGCATTGCTCGGTTGCATTTCTTTCTTTATTTCCCCGGCTTTTCTACCGATTTCGCTTTTGACCTTGCTCGCGCTCGTACTTGTTGCGTCATCGCCCGCCTCAGGAATACTTCTGACGGTGTTTACAGCGCCGTTTGCGCTCCTTTGCGGTGCTTCACCCGCATTTATCGCGCTTCCGATTATATATACCTGCGTCTGCATGATCGGAAAGGTCTTTCTCGGCAGACTTATTTTCCGATTTGAAATATCCGACTTTTTCGTCTGTCTGTTTCTTGCAGTCACACTCGGCGGCGGCATTGTCACCATGGGAGGTGCCGAATCGCGCGCTTCTTCCCTTCTGCTCTGCACGCTCCTGCTTTTCTACTTTGCCTTTGTCACGCTTATAACAACAAGAGAATGGCTGATGCGAACAGTAAAAACAGCGGTCTTTTCAGCCGCTGCCGCATCGGCGGCGCTCCCGCTTGTATCACTTGCTTCGTTTATCGAAACCGATCTTCCTCTGTCTGACTTCTTTTCGTTTTTCGGAAAGTCAACGCTTGCCGCAAGCGGCAGTGCCTATTCGTTCGGCGTGTTTTTAAGCCTGATGCTTCCGTTTTTTATTCTTGAGATTATGACAGGCGAAAAAAAGGCGTCAAGACTGCTTTCACTGCTTTTCTTTGCGGCGTCATTTGCCGGACTTCTTATTTTCGGTTCGTTCGGAGTGAAAATCGGAACGGTTGTCTCGCTTATTGTTTTCGCACTGTTTTGCAGCTACAAGGTGCTCCCCGCGGTGATTCCGTCTGCGCTCCTTGCGATAACAGTGTTTGAGGCTTCAAATACAAGACAAGGGCTCGGTGAAACGCTATCGGTACTTGCAAACGCCGCCGCGTCAAGATTTGAGCTTTGGAGAAACTCTTTTACACTTGCAAAAGGCAGTCTTTTTTCAGGTGTTGGCATAGGAAACGCGGCAATCGAGAACGCATGTCTGGAATTTGCTTCGGTCGGACAGCAAATCTCGCCGCACTGCCGAAATCAGTATCTTCAGACGTTGATTGAGCTCGGGATCCCCGGACTTCTGCTGTTTATTGTCTCTTTATGGCTCATTTTAAAGAGCGGACTTTACCTTGTTCGCTTCGGCGAGAACCGAAATGCAACGGAACGCGCAGTATGTGTTGCCGGAATAAGCGGTCTTGTCGCGGTGCTCGTCGAGGGTATTGCCGACTGCGTTTTTGACAGTCCGTATACGTTTTTTGCTTTCTTCGCGGTTGCCTCTATTGTATCTGCATCGTCACGAATCGGAAGAAAACGGACTCTTTCAAACTCCGAATACTGATATTTAAAGAAAGGAACAGGCATGAAAGTAAAAAAGCTGAAAAAAACCTTCAACGGAAGCGATCTTATATTTGTTATGCTGTTTGTCCTGCTGATACTTGCGGTAATCTTTTTCCGCAATTACTTCTTCGGAACAGAAAAAAACAGCGCGGAGAGCATCTCCTTTGAATATACGCTCGAATTTTCCTGCCAGGCAAATTCGCTCGCAGGCATGATAAAAGAGGGAGACACCGTCTATGACGGGACGGGCAAAAACGAAATGGGCACGGTGCTGTCGGTACAGTCTGTCCCGTATTCGGAGATTTGCTATAACCACACCGACGGCAGTGCTTACATGGCGGACAACCCCGACTATTCAAATTTCATCGTGACAGTGCGCACGGGCGGCAGCCATACCGAAAACGGATATCACACGGGAAGCGTCCGCATACTCGTCGGGCTTAACATAAACGTAAGGCTCGGCAGCTTTTCCGGAAGCGCGGAATGTATCGGAATACGCGAAATAAGTTAGGAGGATACTGATATGGAAAAGCAAAAAAGATTCAATGCGCTCGATTTTGCAATTTTGCTCGTTATCGTGCTGTGCATTGCGGCTCTTATAGTCCGATACGTGATGAGCGGCCGCGAAGGAAGCGGCAAAACGCAGACATATGAGATAACCTTCACGGCGTCCGACGTCAGATATTCAGCCGCAGATGCGTTTATCACCGGAGACAGGGTTTATATCGAGGGAAGCGGGGCTTTCATCGGCACATTCAGCCGTCTTGACTCAAACCGCCCGGCGTCTGTATACACAAGCGACCTAAGCGGAGGGCTTGTCAAGCTCTACTACCCGGAAAGCACGCGTGTTGACCTCACGGGAACAATTACATCGGAAGGCGTCATGAACAGCGAAGGATTTTTTTCGGAGGGGACAACATACCTTTCCCCCGGAATGAAGCTCAAAATCTACACCCCGCATCTTATAACAGACGTCACCATTCTTTCGATTACGCCGTCTGCCGGCTGATACTGAAAGCGAATTTTGGCATTTATGACCGATAAAAAGAGATACGCGGCAAAAATGTTTATCGAAAACGACTAAAAAAATCCTGTTGATTTTAAGCGAAAAATTTGTTATACTATTATTGTATATAAATAACGGTATCCGGCACTTATTTCATGACCGCACGCCGAATGTTCAGGAGATAATTATGATATCACGCGAAGTCAAAATCACAAACAGCGTCGGGCTTCATGCCAGACCTGCAACATTTTTCATTCAGAAGGCAAACAGCTACCGTTCTTCCATCTGGGTTGAAAAGGAAGAGCGCAGAGTAAATGCAAAAAGTCTGCTCGGCATTCTCTCGCTCGGCATTTCAAACGGTATGACGGTAACTCTGATTGCCGACGGTCAGGACGAGAGCGAAGCACTTGACGGACTTGCCGAGCTTATCAATACCGGCTTTGCCGAATAAGACTTTCGCTTAACGGCTGTCGCTTGGCGACAGCCTATTTTGTTAAATTTTGTTTTCGGGAAGGCGGTAATTTCTACGGAAAACAGACTTGAAAGACTTCTCTCAAAGGCGGCTTCCCTGCCGCTCTGCCCGGGCGTGTATATCATGAAGGACGCGTCCGGGAAAGTAATATATGTCGGCAAGTCGCGCAAGCTCAAAAACAGGGTATCGCAGTATTTCGGGAGCAGTCAGAAAAACATAAAGACCGCAAAAATGGTATCGCTTGTGCATGACTTCGACTACTATATCTGCGACACGGAAATAGAGGCGCTGACGCTCGAAAACAGAATGATAAAGCAGTATTCCCCGAAATACAATATAAAGCTGAAGGATTCGAGAAATTATCCGTATATAAAGGTAACGTCAGGTGATTTTCCGTCCATTGTCTACACAAGGAAGCGCACTTCGGACAAAGCCCGATATTTCGGACCGTATTCCGGAACGGGAACGGTTTTTAACATTATCGGTGTGCTTCACAAAACGCTCGGTATCCCCTCCTGCAAAAAGGTCTTTCCCCGCGACATCGGCAAGGACAGACCATGCATCTATTACCAAATGGGAGAGTGCTGCGGAGTATGCACGGGAAAAGTCACACCGGAGGAATACGGCGAGAAGATAAGATGCGCGGTAAACATTCTGCGCGGCAACACAGCCGCGGCAAAAAAGGCGCTTGATACGCAGATGCGAAAATACTCGGACGAGGAAAAATACGAGCTTGCCGCCCGTTGCCGCGATTCGCTTGCCGCACTCGAAAGCCTGAGCCAGAGGCAAAAGGTCGTCGCATCTCCCACGGCGGATCAGGACGTTTTCGCCGTCTATTCCGACGATATGTGCTCCTGCATCTCGGTATTCAACATCCGTGAGGGCGCGGTCACCGACAAAACCGAATTTTATTTCGGCGCTGACCAGATAGCGGACGAAACCACAATGCCGTCCTTCATCGGCGACTACTATCTTAAGCGCGAATACGTTCCGCATGAAATTCTGCTCGACTTTGAGATAGACGAAGAGGACAAAGCAATGCTCACGGAGTACCTTTCCTCAGTCGCGGAGCGGAAAACCGTCATAAGAACACCCGAAAAGGGAGATATGCGCACTCTTTGCCGAATGGTGTACGCAAATGCGTCCGAAAAGGCAAAGCTATACAGAAAAAACGCAGAAGCAGACGACAATACGCTTGTAAAGCTCGCGTCTCTGCTTGCGCTTGAAGTCGTTCCGGAGCGCATAGAAGCATATGATATATCAAACCTCGGCTCTGAGCACAAGACCTGCGGAATGGTAGTCTGTGCCGCGGGAAAGTTCCGCCGCTCCGACTACCGAAGTTTCACGATTAAAACAGTTGACGGAGTAGACGACTACGCTTCAATGCGGGAAGCGCTCTCGCGGCGTCTTGCGCATCTCTCCGATGAAAGCGGCTCCTTCTCCGAGCGCCCCGACCTCATTCTTCTGGACGGCGGAAAAGGGCATGTTTCAACTATCCGTGCGCTGATGCGCGAAATCGGCATCGACATACCCGTGTTCGGCATGGTAAAGGACGATTTTCACAAAACGCGCGCGCTCTGCGATGCCGAAAATGAGATAAGCATTGCGCGCGAGCAGTCGGTTTTTTCTCTTGTCTACCGTATTCAGGAGGAGGTTCACAGATTCAGCGTCTCGCGCATGGAAAGTGCAAAGCGGAAAACCCTCACCACCTCCTCGCTTGAAAAGATAAGCGGCATAGGAAAAGCGAAATCAAAGCTGCTCCTTACCTATTTCGGCGGGCTTGACGGAGTAAGACGCGCATCGCGTGACGAGCTGTTAGCCGTGAGGGGCATAACCGAGCGCGACGCGGACAATGTCTTTGAATACTTTCACGGAAGTGCGGAAAGCAAGCAATAACACATGAAAGGAACGCGCAGATATGATGAGGATAATCACCGGGAGCGCAAAAGGCGTGCGCCTTGCGACGCTTGACGGAGAAAATACAAGACCTACCACCGAGAGAGCGAAAGAAGCCGTCTTTTCAATGCTCCAGTTTGACATTGAAGGAAGGCGCGTGCTCGACCTTTTTGCGGGTTCGGGGCAAATGGGGCTTGAAGCGCTCAGCCGCGGAGCTGCGTCTGCTGTTATGGTAGACCACGCAAAGGCGGCGGTCGAAATAATACACAAAAACATTGAGAAAACCAAGCTCGAAGGAGCGGGCGTCGTC